>NZ_DXVR01000099.1:0-10042 GCF_019417265.1 Bacteroides sp. | reverse complement strand
GATACCTATAGGGCAGGTTCATGAGAAAATTTTAAAAAAGTGATAAAGTCAGGAAAATCTACAAAAGTATAAAAATAATCCATATAAGAATATTGCCTCTTAACTCTATTTGTTTTTTTTCGTGTATATTGTTTCTTGTATTAAAGACCGGGTGAAAGGATTCATTACCAATCTCATATGATATATTATTTTTTTTAACATTCAAAAAAGCTTTTTCTCCTTTTGAAGTGACGGAAACACAAACCATTCCATCTAAAATAATATTGTTTGAAGAAGGCAAAGTTTCAGATAGCTATACTTTATCCATAAAGGTGCCTGAGAGTGTTTTAACTATAATGGATATAGCTGTTGGTACATTATAAAGCGACTGTCTGCTTTACTGAAATCCTTGATAGAATGATAAATTAAACAGTGCGTCACTACCCCAAACTAATAAATTTGTCTGAATAAGGTTATGCATCATATATCAAGAATTAGTGCACTTTTGAGTCACAGAATTGAAATTTTATTTGTACTTTTGTACTGGATTTCTTAATCAATAGTGCTCGAATTTCGGCTTTCATCTTTTTATATTATTCCCTGATGTGGCCGTCAGTAGCGCATTGTGGCAGATTCTATGCTGTCCGGACTCTCAGTTCATTATTAGTATTTCCGAGGGAATGAGCAAAGGTTAACGGCTTATAGTTAACGTTTAAAGGAAAAGAATAATGGACAACAATACATCTAATTTTATTTCATGAACAAATTTATGGCTTATTCCGCTTTGACTATTGCATTAATAGCCAAAGGGGCTTTTTGTGTGCCTATATGTGCACAAGAGAGGGCTGTGCAGGTGGTGACACTCACGACACTTTACGACCTTGCCGACCGGCAAAGTCAGAAGGTAAGAGTAAGCGAGGTCGCTCTGCGGGCAGCCAACGAAGGGGTGGCAGCAGCCAAATCGGCTTTGCTGCCGAGTGTGGACTTGAGCCTTCAGGGCAGTTATACGGGCAACGCATTCATGCTGTCACGAGGTTTTTCGAGCAGTGGAATGACTGATTACATTGTCCCGGGTGTGGGAACTGTTCCCTTAGCAAACGGCAAACAGGACACTCCACACTGGGGAAACAGTTTTACGGCTCAAGTATCGCAGGTTGTGTATGCCGGTGGTGCTATCCGTTCGGGTATCCGAATGGTGGAACTGGGCAAGGAAATGGCGGAACTCGATGTGGAGAAGAACCGTCAGGAAGTACGTTTCTTGCTGACAGGTTATTATCTTGACCTCTGCAAGCTGGACAATCAGATGGAGGTAGTCCGCCAGAATATCGCACTGACCCAGAAGGAGATTGAGCAAATGAAAGCCCGCCGTGGGGAAGGTACAGTTCTGCAGAACGACATCACCCGCTATGAATTTCAGTTACAGAGTCTCGAACTCACGCTGACAAAACTCAAGGATGCTTCTACCGTCATCAACCATCAGTTGGTCACGACACTTCATTTACCGGAGCAAACAGTTATAGTCCCCGATAAAAATGAACTTGACACCGAAATAAATGCACTCTCGGCAATCGCTGCCCAAGAGACATGGCAGCAGACAGCAGCAGACAACAATCTTGGCATCCGTCAGGCAACAGTTGCCACAAATCTGGCGGAACAGAAAGTGAAGCAGGTCAAAGCGGAATCATTGCCTTCGGTAGCCGTTGTGGCAGAGAATCAACTCTATGGGCCCTATACACAAGACCTTATTCCGAAAGATTGCAATGTAAACGTGTGGTTTGTCGGGATAGGTGTAAAATTCAGCATTGGCAGTCTCTGGAAGAATAAACACAATATCCGCAAGGCACGTATCGAACACCGGCAGTCGCAGGAAGCACTCGCCCTGGCACATGAGGAGGTGGAGAATGGAGTACAGGCAAACTACACCAACCTGCTGACATCCTACACCGAGGTGAAGACACAGCAGAAGCAGGTGGAGCTTGCCAATCAGAATTACTCCGTGGTGCAAAACCGTTATCAGAATGAACTTGCACTCCTTACCGATATGGTTGATGCCTCTAACATGAAACTCTCTGCCGAAATGGCACTGGTCAATGCCCGAATCGGTATGCTTTATAATTTCTATAAACTCAAATACGTAACAAATACTTTATAAAATGGAAAAGAACAAGATACACGTTTATTTATATAATACACTCATTGTGTTTTGCCTCTTGGGCGGAGCAGTCTATGTGGTCAGTCAGTTTATGCACTTCGGCAGTGGAGAATTTACCGACAATGCCCGTGTCCGTCAGAATGTCGTTCCTCAGAGCAGCCGTGTGCAAGGTTTTATCCGTGAAGTACGCTTTACTGATTTTCAACAGGTAAAGAAGGGTGATACACTCGTTATCATCGAGGATGCAGAATTCCGCCTGCGACTGGCTCAGGCCGAGACAGACCTTCTCCGTGCGGAACAGGGCTCGAAAGGAACGGCAAGCAGCATCGTTACTACAAAGACAAGCATGACCGTTACAGAGGCAGGTATCGAATCGGCACGTGCGCAGATGGAGAATGCCATGCGCGAGGATAACCGTTTCAAGAACCTCCTCAGCCAAGATGCCGTCACCCCACAACAATATGACAAGGTACATACGGCTTATCTGAGTGCCAAGGCTGCCTATGAGCAGGCTGTTCGTTCACGACAGATGCAGTCGGCTGTCGTAGCCGAACAGGGACATCATCTTTCTGCTTCGGAACAGGGTATAGAACTGGCCCGTCGTGCAGTCGATCTTGCCCGCCTTAATCTTTCTTATTGCTATATCATTGCCACATGCGACGGCACTGTAGGCGCAAAGGACATCCATGTTGGGCAGCTTGTCAATCCGGGTCAGACACTGGTGAGTATCGTTGACAAGGATGAACGTTGGATTGAGGCGAACTATAAGGAAAGCCAGTTACCACATATCAAGGTGGGCAATAAGGTGAAGATAACAGCTGACGCCGTTCCTGATGTGGAATATACGGGTACGGTGGAACGCATTTCCGATGCTACCGGCAGTGCCTTCTCACTTATTCCTATCGACAATGCTACCGGCAATTTTGTGAAAGTAGAACAGCGTGTTACCGTACGTATCAAGCTCGACACGAGCAGTGATGTTGCCAAGCTAAAGGGTGGTTATAATGTAGAATGTATCGTTAAGGAGTAATGCGCAATGGGACAATTAACAGAATTTTTTATGAAGAGTGCCGGTGGTCCTCCTCCCAGTATGGGCTTTTCCATGCCGATGATGAAGGGGTGGGTTCCCCGCTGCATCCAGCCCTGGCTGTACGTGTTGACCGCCTTTTGCTTTCAGTTCAGCGGAGGTGTTTACCTCGGTGCGCTGGATGGCATCCGTGGTACCACCAACTTCATGATTGAGGACATACTTTTCCTGCTTTATGCCACACTTGCGGGCATGGCTGTGTATTTTCCTATGCTCTTCCGCATGAAGTTCCGTTTCACCAACCAACAGTTGCTTTGCAGTTCTGCCATTGTTCTTGGCGTATGTAATATGTTGACAATGTATTGTCAGTCTATGCCAATACTGACGGTAGTGTGCTTCATTGCCGGAATGGCCAAGATACAAGGAACGTTCGAGTGTATGAGTAACATCCAGCTTTGGATTACTCCCCGACGCGATTTCGCTGTCTTCTTCCCTGTGCTACACATTATCCTTCTCACAGCCCTTGAGGGTAGTGGATGGCTGGCAGCCTGGTTCGGACATCATTTCACCTGGCAGATGATGCACGTCTTTACTATAGGTACCATGTTGTTCGTGCTAATCATACAAACAGTCTTCTGTCGCCCGTTCTGTCCCATGCCACAGCGACTGTCACTTAAGGGAATTGACTTTCAAGGAGCATTGCTCATCTGTGGACTGATGCTGGTGGTGTCGTACATCGTGGTGTATGGCGATTATTTCATGTGGTTAGATACGTTCCGTATTCGCCTCCTTATAGGTATTGCCATTGTGCTTTTCGGCATCGTGCTCTACCGTTTGCACTACTACCGTTACCCTTACGTCGAACTAAATCTTTTTACACGTC
This sequence comes from Bacteroides sp., assembly GCF_019417265.1. Taxonomy (GTDB): domain Bacteria; phylum Bacteroidota; class Bacteroidia; order Bacteroidales; family Bacteroidaceae; genus Phocaeicola. Next base: position 6,001 of record NZ_DXVR01000099.1, on the reverse strand, counting down.
GCAACGTTGTACCTATTCTCATTGTAACTTTCTTTGCCGAACTTGCTTTCGGTGCTGAGCACACAATGGAAGAGATACTTTACTGTGAGGTCATACGGTTGGAGGAACTGACCAAAGAAGCACAGTATATGTGGGTACTACCCGGTATGTACGTCGGTATCCTGCTGGATCTCTATTGGCTGAAAGTCAGGAAATGGAAGATATGGAAACTCTTCGGAATCGCCTTTATCTGTATTGCGTTCTATGGTATGTTGATGTACTTCACGCTGGACATGAATGTCAATATTGAGCAGTACCGACTTGCCATATTCTTGCGAGGTTTTGCTTATGCTATACTTGCCCCTGCATTGATGTGGGCTTTAGACGAATCGGTACCCAGCCTTGAACAGTTTTTCATGGGTCTGTTCGTGTTCAACATACTACATATGTATCTGGCTGGAGCAGCAGGTTATGGCATTTATACCACCATCTTCTCGCATCTTATGAACGAAAATATGATGAGTTACGGACAGCAACTTACACTCACTCACTTGAATATGGCACATTTTGATTTCGGTGAGTACATTGGGCACGATTTCCTGCACTCTATGATGATGGTGTCAATAAAACAGGTATATGGCTATGTCATTTGGTTTGCCCTAGCTCTTGCAGCTCTCTTCTTGCTGTGCGACATCCCCACTGTCCGTACAAATATCCGAAAAGTACCACGTTGGCCGGTTTATGCCATTGAGTATCTTGCAAGGAGGAAGTAGGAGACTGTACAATGCTATACCCTCACTTTGGTATCGCTTATAAGTGTTTGTATTTGTTATATTTAACATGTAAATACCGTAATTTCCCGGGCAAATATTGCGTTTTTTTCTTTATTTTTGTATAACCGTCATGCAAGGGACGGATTAATCCTTGCTAACTAATAATCTGAAAATTATGTCAAAGACGAATGAAATGTATTTGGACAAGGCACGGACTTTAGTCAAAGGTTTAAAAGAACATTTGGAAACTGTAAAAAACTATGGAATCAGCATAGATGATTTGCAGAAGTTGGAAGCCGCTGTAAATGAAGGAGAAAGGCTTAATGCAGAAGTCGACCGTCAACGTGCGGAATTAAATAAAATTGTTCCTAACGCCTCACGCAAATTGGCAGAGGTTCGCAGTCTGACATTTGAATTAAAACGTTTAGTCAAACCACGTGTTGTTCCGAGCCATTGGCTGGATTATGGAATACCGGATAAGCGTTGATGCTTCGTCTTATTAAAGAGGGAAAGTCCCTGCAAACTTCCAATATTTTGCAGGGACTTTCCCATGAATTGAAGTAAATGAAAAATATTTGAATAAAAAATTATGTTTGCGACTGATGGTATACTATTTTTGCAGAGATTTGATTAATGAGATAAAGTGAAATATTGGAAGTGAATAGCACCGAAAAAAGAAGGAAACACTATATTGTCATCTTCAAAATGAGTTAAGAATTAATAAAAGCGTTAAATCTTCACCCTTTTGAATGTACCATTAAAGATAACGACCATATTTCTGACTTATTACCTATAAAATATTGAGTAATAATCTGTTGTAAATACTAATTTTTAATTTACATGAAAGTTTTCATATTCATCGCATTATTTTGTCTTTCCGTATGTCTCTGTTCGTGCGGAACTACCACCTATAATCCGTATAACAAATCTGTGACTTCGTCGTTTCAGTTTTAAAAACTGTTTAAAAGGTTTTTAAAAATGTTTGCAAAGACTCATCTTTTGCAATATCAGAAAAAAAACATTACTTTTGTGATACTGTGTAATATAGTTAAGCAAACTTCTATTATGAACAATCTTTATCCGGTAGGCATACAAAATTTCAGAGAAATCAGAGAAGGGAATTATCTGTATATAGACAAGACCGAGCTCATATACAGAATGGTGAAAACAGGAAAATACTATTTCCTGAGCCGTCCGCGACGTTTCGGGAAAAGCCTTCTCGTTTCGACCATTGAGGCATATTTTCTTGGGCAGAAAGACCTTTTCAAAGGGCTTGCCATAGAAAAGTTAGAAACTGAATGGAAAGAATACCCGGTTCTGCATCTTGACCTGAATTCAAAAAAATACGAAGACAAACTTTCACCTACTGCAATACTGAACCAACATCTTGAAAAATGGGAACAGATGTATGGCGATGAAAAAAAGGACCGTTCTCCGGAAGAAAGATTTTCTTACCTTATAGAGAAGATAAGTATAACAACCGGACGTAATGTAGTCGTCCTTATCGACGAATACGACAAGCCTATGCTTCAGGCTATCGGCAATGATGAACTCATGGACGAATACCGCAACACACTGAAAGCCTTCTATGGAGTTCTTAAAAGCAGCGACCAATATCTGCGATTTGCACTGCTAACAGGAGTAACAAAGTTCAGTAAAGTAAGCGTATTCAGCGACCTTAACAACTTAGAGGATATTTCAATTCTTAGAGATTACAACAACCTCTGCGGAATAACGGAAAAAGAGTTGTTGCATTACTTCCCCGATGAAATAAAAGACCTCGGAGAAAGAAACGATATGACATACGAAGAAATATGCCGGAAACTAAAACTATGGTACGACGGTTACCATTTCAGTAGCAGCCCTGAAGGTATATACAATCCTTTCAGCATACTCAACGTAATGAAAAGCCGTGAATTTGGAAGCTTCTGGTTCGAGACAGGTACTCCAACATTCTTAGTGGAACTACTCAAAAGAAGTAGTTATAATCTCTACAGTCTGACTGAAGAAGTAGCATTTGCCGATACACTCGGAGGGATAGACTCTATGTACACAAACCCTGTACCTATCCTCTATCAAAGCGGTTATCTCACTATAAAAGGATATGATAAGGAATTCAGAACATACAACCTCGGCTTTCCAAACCGCGAAGTGGAAGACGGATTCACAAGATTCCTATTGCCATATTATGCCTCTATTGAACCAGGAAAATCATCATTCCAGATAATATCATTTGTTCAGGATGTAAGAAAAGGAGAAATCAACAGATTCATGACCCGCCTGCAAAGTTTCTTTGCAGATATACCTTACGAGCTGACACGTCAGTTGGAACTGCATTATCAGAATGTTCTTTTCATCGTCTTCCGTTTGCTCGGATTCTATACCGAAGTGGAATACCATACATCATCCGGACGCATAGACATGGTTGTGAAGACAAACGACTATATCTACGTCATGGAATTCAAACTGGAAGGCACAGCAGAAGAGGCCATAAAACAAATCAACGACAAGCAATATGCACTACCTTTTGCCTCAGACGGAAGAAAACTCATAAAGGTAGGAGTCAATTTCAACAACACTATCAAAGGTATAGAAAAATGGATTATTGAGTAAAAATCCTCTTGATAACAATAAGAGTAATCACAAACAGGTAGTACCTCCCTCTCACAGGTGCTACCTATTTTATTATCAGCACATAAACAAAATAGCACAGCAATAGCACCACACCTACAACTACCGCAAACTTCAGTTTCAGACGAAAAAGTTTGTCCCTGTCAGCTTTTTCCTTTTCTACCGTATTTTTCCTTATATGTTCTATTTCCTCGGCAGATACATCAGGAAGTCCGCGCCCCTTTCCTACCTCAATGAGACGGTCGCGCGTTTCCTTCATCCGTTCGCGATTTCTGTTTCTCAGTTCACGATTTTCTTTGTCACGACGCATCATGTCGTTTATGCACCCTAAAGTTCCCATACAGAAAGATTTTCAAATTTCTATAAATGTAATAAAAAGCACTATTTGATACAAGCTTTCTCCTATAAATTATATCGTCTTGTATAAAAATTACAACATACCTCCTACATGTCCGCATTTATCCGCGTAATAAGTTGTAAATCTGCCGATTAAAAGTTATTTTTGTGCTTACAAAATCTATATATAAAGATTTTTGATTTATAAATACAACTTATATTTATAAAAACACAAGCTATATTTATATAGATATAACTTGTATTTACAGAATATATCAGGAAATTTATAACTTAGAGAACTGAAACAATTGATTTAATAACAGCTAATACCTTTTAATTATGGCAAAATATTTCATGCAGGAAATGCCCGACATGAGGAAAGAGGGCGAAACATTACTTTATCCGAGAATGGAAATTACAGGCACATGCGAAACTGAAGAACTGGTGGAAACATGCATCAAGGGTTCAACGTTCAATCGTGGCGAAGTTCGCGGAGCACTTGACCTTATAGCCGGAGCCATGGCTCGTTTCATGGCGGAAGGCCGTTCGGTAAGAATCGAGGGAATAGGTCTTTTCACTCCCACACTATCCCTCAAGAAAGGTAAGGAAAGAGAAGAAATCGAAGGAAACTCCCCTCGCCGTAATGCCGCCAGCATAAAGATAGGCGGTATAAACTTCCGTGCGGACAGGACACTTATCAACGAAACAAACACTCTTTGCGACCTCGAACGAGGTGCAGGTGTGAAGAAATGCAGGAGGCCTAAAACTACTGCCGAAGAGAGATTGGCAATGGTAAAAAGATACCTCGAAGAGAATCCTTTCATTACAGTGAGTGAATATTTAAAGATGGCAGAACTTAACCGTACTACTGCGGCAAAGGAACTGAAAGCTTGGGCTGCTGATGCAGAGTCCGGAATTGCTATGAAGGGGTTGGAGACGCATAAGGTTTATGTGAAGAAATAAAGTGAAGAACTGTATACACTACATTTATATTCATCATAGAAGAACTCATTTATAATGAAAAATCTCACATTTTCTTTCATTACAATCTTGCCATTCATATTATTTTTATTAACTTTGTAACATCTTATTATACATAATTTCTATGTATAATAGATTTTTATATATTACGAGAAGACGTTTACTTAACGTTTTGACTTTGACTCTTTAAAACTTCGCAACTTTTAATTCACAGTCCAAGGCAAAGCAATAGTAGATGTCAGCGTTGTATGTATGTGCACCAACATACTTTCTTAAAAGTATGTAAGGTATTATACATATATTAGCGTGGGCTTCTGCATTGCTCGTTCAATAGACTGTGATGGGCAATGCGAAGACCTTAAAGAGTAGGACGAGTGATAATAAGATTTCCCACGCTTTTTTTATTGTCAATCGATTCCCAATATAACAATCAATTAAAAACACACCTAACGTTTTATAAAAACTAAAAATAATAAAACTATGAAATACAGATTAACCATTAATAACTTCAGAAATGAAGGTTATATAATACATAAAGGTGTATTTCTACACCCATCGGTATCTACAGAAGAGGCTCTAAACAAATCCATTTACAAATATATGCGATTTGAACATTTATTGAATATGCTTATAAGAAAGAAACTATATATTGCCAATCGTCATACATTTACAGATTTGGTAGAAAAAGGATATAAAAGTAATCTCAAGTATTTATTCCCAATGGATTGTGTTCATAAAAATAAGAAAGAGAAAGAAGAATTAGCAAAGAAAAGGTTTAATTTTAATTATGAAGTTTATAATTCGTGTATATCTTGTTGGACTTACGATGAACACAATTATGGAGATGCAAAGGCTAATGAGAATTACCTTATGTGGAAGACTTACGCTTATCAAAATGTAGGTTGTCGTATAGAAACAACATTAAAAGAACTTATAGAAAACATTCAAGTTCCAGACGAATACGATATCTTAATATCAAATGTAGAATACAGTACTAACGAATGGATAAAAGGGAATCCTCAAAAAGATATTTTTACGAAATCTGTATATTACAGGGACGAACAGGAGGTTCGTTTATGTGTGCTTTGTCAAGAAGAAAAAATACTTATAGATATAAATCCTTTTTCTGTAATTAAAAAGGTTATAATATCTCCTTTTATTTTTGAAGAATTCGCTTCAATTATAATAGATGGATTTAAGAACAAATATAAAATACCTATTGAGAAATCAAAAATTGCAGAGAACTATAAATAAATTACCAACAAATAATAATAGTCATATGAAATTTCTAACATTAATAT
>NZ_DXVR01000098.1:0-10174 GCF_019417265.1 Bacteroides sp. | reverse complement strand
GACTCTCAATTTCCGATTGCTCAATTCGCAAAGCATTTCTTTTTGACTATAAAAACTCAAAATATGAAACTCTTACTACTTGGCTCAGGCGGCCGCGAACATGCTCTGGCATGGAAAATTGCACAAAGCTCAAAAGTTGAGAAATTGTACATCGCTCCGGGAAATGCCGGAACACGCGAAGTTGGTGAAAATGTAGCTATCAAGGCTGACGACTTTAATGCCATCAAACAGTTTGTCGTTGAAAACAAGGTTGACATGGTGGTAGTAGGTCCGGAAGATCCATTGGTAAAGGGTGTATATGACTTTTTCCGCGACGACGAGGCATTGAAGTCAATCCCTGTTATCGGTCCTTCTAAGGCAGGTGCTGTGCTTGAAGGAAGCAAGGAATTTGCCAAAGGATTCATGCAGCGTCACAACATCCCTACAGCAGGCTACAAGAGCATTACAGCCGAAAACCTTGAAGAAGGATTGGCTTTCCTTGAGACTCTTGAAGCTCCATACGTGCTTAAGGCTGACGGATTGTGTGCCGGAAAGGGTGTATTGATTCTCCCTACACTGGAAGAGGCAAAGAAGGAGCTGAAAGAAATGCTTGGCGGTATGTTCGGAAGTGCTTCTGCCACAGTAGTTATCGAAGAATTCCTTAGCGGTATAGAATGTTCAGTTTTTGTTCTTACAGACGGAAAGAACTACAAGATATTGCCTGAAGCAAAAGACTACAAACGTATCGGCGAAGGCGACAAAGGTCTTAACACAGGAGGTATGGGTTCTGTTTCACCTGTTCCGTTTGCAAATGCAGAATGGATGAAGAAGGTGGAAGACCGCATCATACGTCCTACAGTAGAAGGTCTTGCAGAAGAAGGTATCGACTATAAGGGATTTATCTTCTTCGGACTTATCAACGTGAAGGGCGAACCAATGGTGATAGAATACAACGTACGTATGGGTGACCCTGAAACAGAAAGCGTGATGCTCCGTATCAAGAGCGACCTGGTTGACCTGCTCGAAGGTGTTGCAGAAGGCAACCTCGACCGGCGTGTTCTTGAGATAGACCCTCGCTCGGCTGTATGCGTTATGCTGGTATCAGGAGGCTATCCTGAAGCATACGAAAAAGGATTCCCTATGAGCGGTATCGAAGATGCAAAGGCCGGTGGAAGTATCGTATTCCATGCCGGAACAGCTGTTAAGGACGGACAGGTCGTTACAGCAGGAGGACGTGTAATAGCTGTAAGCTCTTACGGCGCGAACAAGGAAGAAGCTCTGGCTATGTCGTTCCAGAACGCCGGTAAAATACAGTTCGAGAAGAAATATTTCCGTTCAGACATAGGTTTCGACTTATAATATATCATGCGTAACCGCTTTCAATATCATATAGCTACCGGAAGACTGACACTTCCGGTAACTATCATATTATCTGTAATTCTGTGGATAATTGGTTTCAATGACAAGATGGAAGCCGTTTCCTTCCTCATAGGAGGTCTGGTAACATACCTGCTGGTAGAGCTAAACACATCGTTTGCCCTCATAAGAAGCCGCTCATCATTGCCCTCTGCCTTATTTGCCGTACTGTATTCGGCATCATTGTTTCTTCATGAATATGGCAAAGGGGAATGCTGGATTCTGCTGCTTTTCATGGGAAGCCTTTACTGCCTTCTGAGAAGTTACGAATCGAAAAACGCTTCTGCATACATATTCCATGCATTCCTTTGGCTGGCTATAGCAAGTCTTATAAAGCCAGGAATAATACATTCTGCTCCATTGTTGCTCATAACGATGTCACAACTCAGAGCATTAAGTACACGAACATTCTTTGCAGGAATAATAGGATTATGTACTCCATATTGGATTATAACCGGATATGACATATATTCAGGCAGCAGTCCGATGGTTTACACATGGTTTGACAATATTCTTAAATGGGACATTGACACCTACAGAAATATACCGTTACAGCATCTGATAACCACCGGATGCGTCTTGCTGCTATCAGCCCTCAGCGGTATATTCAGTATAATAACTTCACAGAGCGACAAAGTAAAAAACAGAATCATAATAAGTGTAATCAACACTATTGGGATATATGAAACAATATTGATAATAGCACAACCTGTAATGTTGAAATCCGTACTGCCTATAATAATAACAATGTGCGCATTGCTGTACGGATACATAATGATACAGAAGAGCAACAGATTCACATATCTCTTTATGATAGTGTCGTTTGTTGTAACAGCATTGATGGCTGTATATAATATAATGAGTCACTTTGCTTTTAATTTTGGATTTTAAAAAATATGGATACAGTACTTCAGTTTCTTACGGAATGGGGTTATTGGGGAATGTTCATATCGGCATTCCTGGCGGGAACGGTATTGCCGTTCAGCTCTGAAGCTGTACTCTTGGCATGCATAGGACTTGGACTGGACCCGATACTGTCCACACTCTCGACTACAGCCGGAAATGCCTTAGGCGGATTGACATGCTACTGGATAGGACATTTGGGTAAGATGGAATGGATAGAAAAGTATTTGGGAGTCAGCAAAAAGCAGATGGACAAAGCCGAAAGGTTTATCAAGGGACGGGGTTCGTGGATAGCATTCCTGTCGTTCCTGCCGGTAATAGGTGATGCCATACTGGTAGTCCTCGGGCTTATGAGAGCCAATGCCGTTATAGTGGCCATATCCATGACTATAGGCAAGCTGGCCAGATATGCCATCTTGGTGGCTACAACCCTAAAACTGATATCCTTATAACAAAATATGACAGTTATGGAAATAGAAAAGACTGCTGACGGAAGCTATACCCTGTTCGTTCCGGAACTGGACGAACATTACCACTCGGTGAAAGGAGCGCTTACCGAATCGGAACATATATTCATCAATATGGGACTGAAGCATTCATCAGCCCCAACACCACGCATACTTGAAATAGGTTTTGGAACAGGACTGAATGCTTTCCTTACATCGCTTGAAGCTGAAAAAGACAACAGAAGCATATTCTATACCACAATAGAGAAATATCCTTTAGATATGGAAACTATAAAGCTTCTTGACTATCCTGAACTTATAGCACCCGAAGAGAGCGAGCTGTTTTACTCTATCCACAACGCCGGATGGAACTCACCGCAAACCATATCCGGAAATTTCACTATCGAAAAGATAGAAGGCGACTTTACGGAATACCGTTTCAGAAATGGCTACGACATTATCTACTTTGATGCCTTCGCTCCGGAAAAACAGCCGGAAATGTGGAGCCAGACGCTGTTCAACAATCTGTATGAAGTATTGAATGATGGCGGAATACTGACCACATATTGCGCAAAGGGAGTAGTCAGACGCATGCTTCAGGAAGCAGGTTTCATAGTAGAACGTCTGCCGGGTCCTCCGGGAGGCAAAAGAGAAATACTGAGAGGAACGAAAAAGGCTACGGACAAATAGTATATATCCTTTAAATTTTAACGTAACATGAAAACATTATTACCTATAATATGTCTGCTTTTAGCTCTATCGTCATGCCGGAATACCGAAAAGAACGACAAGCCTACAATAACTGTCACCATAGAACCGCTAAGATACTTTACAGAAGCGATTGCAAGCGACAAGTTCAACGTAGTAAGCATCGTACCCGAAGGCAGCAGTCCAGAGACTTATGACCCTACACCGCAGCAAATGGTGAATCTGAACAAAAGCATCGCCTATCTGCGCATAGGATATATCGGATTCGAACAGTCGTGGATAAGCAAACTGCAGGAAAACTTCCCGAAACTGCCATTCTACGACACTTCTGCCGGAGTGAACCTGATTCATCAGCAATGTTCTCACTCTCATGGCAATAATGGAGAGCACGGCATCGAACCGCACATCTGGAACTCTACGGAGAATGCCAAAATAATAGCCAACAATATCTGCAATGCATTGGAGGAAATAGACAACAAGAACTCTGACTACTATCAGCATAAGCTTGACAGTATTACGGAGATCATAGAAAGGATCGACAATGAGATAAGAAACATAATATCAGGAGCCGAGAAAACATTTCTTATCTACCATCCTGCACTGACATACTTTGCAAGGGACTACGGTCTGGAACAGATAAGCATAGAAGAAGGCGGAAAAGAACCATCGCCGGCACATCTGCAGTCGCTGATAAAACTGTGCAGGGAGAAGAACGCTAAAGTGATATTCGTACAGCAGGAATTCGATATGCGCAATGCAGAAACAATAGCCAAGGAGCTTGGTGTGAAAGTCATTCCTGTAAACCCTCTGAATTATAACTGGACAGAAGAAATGACAAACACCGCCAAGGCACTGTGTACAAAATAGAATACAACCGGAAATAAATGAACAACAGCATAATTAAAATAGAAAACCTGTCTGCCGGTTACGACCGGAAGACTGTCCTTCACGACATAAATCTCGAAATATCCGAGAAGGATTTCTTAGGCATCATAGGGCCGAATGGCGGTGGAAAAACCACTCTCATGAAGGTCATATTAGGACTTCTGAAGCCATCGGAAGGAGAAATCAAATTCTATGACAATGGAATGCCTGTCGAACAGTTGGAAATAGGCTATCTGCCACAATATAACTCGATAGACAAAAAGTTCCCTATATCAGTCTACGAAGTTATACTTTCGGGACTGAACAGACAGAAATCACTGTTCAGCAGATTCACCAAAGAGCACTATGAGAGAGTGAAGGAAACCATTTCAATGATGGGACTTGAGGGTCTGGAAAACAAGCCAATAGGGCAACTGAGCGGCGGACAGATGCAAAGAGCCTTATTGGGCAGAGCCATCGTTTCAAATCCCAAAGCCATCATCCTGGACGAACCAAACACATACATAGACAAGCGTTTCGAGGCCAGACTATACTCACTGCTTGAAGAAATAAACAAACAAAGGGCTGTCATTCTCGTAAGTCATGACATAGGCTCTGTGCTTCAAACCGTCAAGAGTATAGCCTGCGTAAACGGCACCTTGGACTATCATCCTCAAAGCGAAGTCTCAGCCGAATGGATAGAGGAGAAACTCCAATGCCCAATCGAACTTTTAGGACATGGGGAACTGCCACACAGGGTGCTTAAGAAGCATAATCATGATATGCTGTAATACTATGTGATTTTTACTTTCACATCTTTCACAGAAAATAAAAAAGAATAAGCTAATCTAACAATGATGAGATTTTTTTCTTTAAATTTAATCGTAGCAGATCTTCTTTCTCAAGTTCGAGTTCTACTACAATTTTAGCTTTATTAATCTTCTTTTCATTATTTCCTGTTGTATCCAAATTTGTCTGTTCTTTTTTTATAGAATAGAGTTGAGCAAAATCATAATCCAATGCTACCGATACATTATATAATGTGTCGGTATCAATACTTTTTCTACCTAACAGGTAGTCCACACTTTGTGGGCGTATATTTAGTCTTCGTGCAAGTTCTGCCTTAGTTATTTTCTTTTCAGACATTACGTCCGATATAATTTCACCAATATAGATATTACTTTTTTCCATAATAGTAAAATTAGCCGTTTTTTTTCACTTAAATACTTTTTAAAATCCTATTATATCTGTTTTTATCCTAATTTTTATCCTATTATATTTGTTTTATCAGTTATTTTTTGATACATTTGTCGCGCATTGAATATATTTTGATTATAAATTACAAATACTAATATAAAAAACACTTAATCATGAAAAAGGTTTTATTATTCTCAGCAGTGGCTATTGCCACATTTATGATGGTAGGATGCAAAACAGCACAAGTACCTAATGACTATCAGGCATTTTTAGCTTATCAGCAACAAATGCAGAAGAATGAACAGACTCCACAGTGGGAAACAAATCAGCCCAAAAGACAAAAAAGAGAAGTTGACGAATGTATCACTTTGGCTACCGAAAACAGTGGCAGTTTCAGAGCATATGGAGAAGGAAAAAGTTTCCGTGAAGGTATTGCGATGGAAAATGCAGAAATGGATGCTGTAATAAGAATGGTTCAGCAAATACAGACTGCAGTAGAAGGAGCAAGAGACAGGTATAGAGGCTCTGCAGCTAAGAACCTATCAACAGCTGATGAGGAACGCATACAAAGCCACATAAGACAATTTGTTGTGGGTACTACCGGATACAGGATAATTAAAACCAATCTTTATGATTTGTCTGATGGAACAGTACAGTGTTATGTTTGCATTGAACAGAAAATAAACACTGATGATATGGCAAAAAAACTCTCCAACGAATTATCGGATGATGGAGTATTAGGTATAGAATTCAACCGTGATAGATTTGCCGCATCAATAAAAGAAGATTTGGAAAAATACAAAGCCGAACAACGCGCCAATCTACAATAACAGACAATATGAATAAGCTATTTATAACTTTCATTTTGTTATGCCTGTTTGTTAACTTATATGCACAGACTTCCATAACAAAATCAGACAAATATGTACCACAATGGATGTCGCATCTGCCTAAACCTTCAAATCCGTCATTCATGTATGTTGTGGTAACAGCAGAAGCGTCTACACTTGAAGAGGCAAGGGAAGCTTGTGTAAAAAGATTAGCCGACAATCAGCAACTTAGGCGAAGCGTTACTGTAAATATGGACAGGGAAAGCGTACAGAATGTTCACCAGTCTGTTACGAATGGAAGATTAAACGAAACAATAAACACCTACTCCAAAGTAAAGGTAAACATAAAAGGTAAGGAAGTGGAACTTACAGCAAACCGTATAGATGAATACTGGGAAACTGCAAGAATAGGATGGCAGAACATGTATGTATGTCACACTCTGTTTGCTGTTGCTACTTCAGAACTGCCTGTACTGTTTGACAATGTAACATTCAGCCGTAAATACGGTATCAGAGGATTTGCACGCTCCATAATACCCGGATGGGGACAATTATATAAAGGCCAGAAAGTAAAGGGAGCCTGCATTATGGGTGGTGAAGTATTGCTTATCGGTGGTATAATAGCAACAGAAAGCCTAAGAAGCTCGTATGTAAAGAAAATGAAAGAACAGCCGAAATTCTTCCAAAAATATAATTCTAAAGCCGATAATTGCGAAAATGCCAGAAATATATGTATTGGTGCTGCTGCAGCATTGTATGTCTATAATCTTATTGATGCTATTGTTTCACCCGGGGCAAAACGTACGATAGTGAGAAAACAGGAATTTCCACTCATACAGCCGGTGGCAAGCAATGACTTCAGCGGTGTTTCATTATCATGGAGATTTTAATCTTTAAATATAAACTTTTAAAATAAAACAAAGATGAGAAAATTGTATTCACTTATAGTATTGTTTGCTATAGTATTATTAAGTTCGTGTGCGAAGGATGAAGTAAATCCATTCGGCAATATCTATGGAGTTGTTGTTAACAGTAATACATCTGAACCTATACAAGGTGCAAGAGTAACTCTTACTCCTACAGGAAAATCAACAGTAACAGGTAATGACGGTTCATACGAGTTTGTTGACCTTGAAGCGGGGGCATATAAGGTCACTGTTCAGGCTGAAGGATATTCTTCTACAGTAAAGAATGTAACTGTTGTTGCCGGCGAAAGAGCCATTGGTGACGTTTCATTGTCTGCTAAACCGCAGAATACGAAATTAGGGGTAGATAAAGATATTGTAAATTTTACGAAAGATATCAGTTCTAATACAATATATATACAAAACCTTGGAAATGCAGGAGATATCGACTGGGAAATAACAAATATTCCTTCATGGCTTGATGTTTCCCCTGTAAAAGGTTCAACAGGTGTCGGGAAATCAAGCGCAGTTACTATTAAATTAAACAATACATTTACAGGAAAGGCAAATTGCAATATTACTATTAACACATCAGGGGAATCTGTAAGTATCTTTATTGATGCCGATAAAACTGTAGAAGGTGGAAATACTGGTGGAGACGGTGACGGAGAAACAAGTGGTGATTATTCAAGTGCTAAAACAGAAACTTGTGATCCTGAAATTGAGATTGGAATAGTAAGTTGCAAACGCTCAAGTTCGAATGTCGTGTTTAAGTTCTTCGTAAAGAACATAAGAGAGAAAGATTTTTCAGATGTTAGATTATACACAATAGGTGGCACATGGGGAGGTAATGTATTGGATGACCAGTCAAACTCTTACGATTATAATTCTACATATCTTAAGTTTGCAGGGAAAAATCCTTCTTCTGGTTGTGTGAACACACCATTAGTGTCTGGATTGGAAACACAAGGCGAACTTACAATCAAGAATGTGCCGGCAGCAGTAAAGAGTATGGCACTCATTGAGATTGCTATTTCTAAATACAACGATGGAGGCACTTTTTCAGAACGTACAATAAAGTTCAAGAACGTCCCAATTTATTAACAAATAGTTAAAAATATCCCAGCATAATCCGATACCACAATATCAGATTATGCTGTTTTCGCTTTTATTAAACCCTACAACTATGAGAATACAATCCCTTATCATCATAATCTCTGCATTCTTCACTCTAAACCTTAGCGCACAAATCTCTATGGAGGAGTATAAGAAAAAAAGAAAAGCAGAACTGGAGCAATACAAGAACAGAGTAAAAACCGAGTTTGAAAAGTACCGAGAGAAAAGAAACAGTGAATTTGCAAAACTTATCTCACAACGCTGGAAAGCCATACAAGATTATAAAGGACTGGAGCCACCGGTAAAACCTGAACCGGTAAAACCTATCATAAAAGACAGGAATGAACCTAAAATTCCACCGGTAAAGATTCCTATTGACAAAATAACAAAGATTCCTAAACCGGAAAAAAGAGTACCATTAAACATACCGCCGGGTACAATTCCACAAGATGAATGCAAAAGCATGTTCTCTTCAACTTTCTACGGAGCACAAATTAGAATATACAGTGACAAAGAGGACATAAGAATTAAACTGAAAAGTATCGACGAACAGGAGATAGGAAGGGCATGGAATGAACTGTCCGATGGAAGAATGGAAGAGGTTGTCAACAATTTCCTGATACACAGGGAGAGAATGAAGCTGAACGACTATACTTTCGCAATAATGGTAGGAAAACTTTGTTACGGCTATTACTCTATGAGCAAAGAAGGTGAAGGCGGACGAAACGAAGCCGTTCTAATGCATGCATACGTTCTGGCACAATGCGGATACGACGTAAAAATAGCAAGAAAGAACTCCGACCTATTTCTGCTGCTTGCCATAAGGGAAACCGTATATAAGAAAAACTATCTGACAATAGGAAACAAAAGATACTACATAATAGAAGAATATGGAGGAAAAGGTTCATACTACACATTCACTCACGACTTCTCACCTATGTCACAAAGCTGTTCAGTGCAGATATCAGAAAGAATACAGTTAGACGATTTCGCTAAAGAATCAAAAGAAAAAGTATTCGCTTCGAAAAAATATCCGGATTTGGCTATAAAGGCAAGTGTAGACACCAATCTGATGAAACTATATAATGACTATCCTATGATGGATTGGGAACTTTACGCCAAAACACCGATGAGCACATCATTGGAAAACAAACTGCTGCCTACATTGCGACAGATGACAGGTGGAAAGTCAAAAGAAGAAGCAACAGGTATAATCCTTAATTTCGTACAAACAGCATTTGAATACAAAACCGATGAAGAACAGTTCGGATATGAGCGGCCGTTCTTCGTCGATGAGCTGTTCTATTATAACTATTCGGATTGCGAAGACAGGGCTATACTGTTTTCATACCTTGTCAGAAAAGTTCTGAACCTCGATGTAGTACTGTTGTACTATCCAAACCATCTTGCAACTGCCGTAAAGCTGCCATCATACAATAAAGGTGATTATGTAAGCCTCAACGGACAAAGATACACAGTTTGTGACCCTACATATATTAACGCCGGCATAGGTGAGGCTATGCCACAATTCAAAAACGTGAAAGCAAGGGTTATTGAATTATAATAACAGTACATTTCAGAACGCTTCGTCATTTGAGTTTAAACGCTTCGTCGTTTTACTTCAAATGACGAAGCGTTTAATTTTAGGAGTTTTTCAACCATAAATATAGCAATTCAAAAAGAAAAAACTCACATAAAATTTGGAAGATAACGTAAAAAGATAGTATCTTTGCCACGCATTTCGGAAGAAAGCAATAAAGTTTGGACTATGGTGTAATGGTAGCACAACAGGTTTTGGTTCTGTTTGTCC
>NZ_DXVR01000097.1:0-10177 GCF_019417265.1 Bacteroides sp. | reverse complement strand
GTCTCAACCATTAGCAGAACGTTTGCGCCCAAGGACTTTGGATGATTATATTGGACAGAAACATCTGGTAGGTCAGGGAGCTGTCCTCCGTAAGATGATAGACTCCGGACGCATATCCTCCTTTATATTATGGGGTCCTCCGGGAGTAGGGAAAACAACATTGGCGCAGATTATTGCCAACAGGCTGGAAGTTCCGTTTTATACACTGAGCGCCGTAACTTCCGGGGTGAAGGATGTTCGCGATGTTATAGAAAAGGCGAGTTCTAACCGTTTTTTCTCCCGGCAGAGTCCTATACTTTTCATAGACGAAATCCATCGTTTCAGCAAGTCGCAGCAGGATTCATTGCTCGGTGCGGTAGAGAAGGGAGTGGTTACGCTGATTGGTGCTACTACTGAAAATCCCTCTTTCGAGGTAATACGTCCGCTACTTTCGCGGTGTCAGCTGTATGTGCTGAAATCACTGGAAAAGGAGGATTTGCTGGAGCTGCTTCATAAGGCCGTAGAGCGTGACAGTATTCTGAAAGAGAGGCACGTGGTGTTTAAGGAAACGGATGCCATGCTTAGATACTCAGGAGGTGATGCGCGAAAACTGCTTAATATCCTTGAGCTTGTAGTCGAGGCGGACGGTGATACTCCTGTAGAGATAACTGACGAGAAAGTTGTGGAACGTCTGCAGCAGAATCCTTTGGCTTACGACAAGGAAGGCGAGATGCATTACGACATAATATCTGCATTCATCAAGTCTATACGTGGAAGTGATCCGGACGGTGCCCTCTATTGGCTTGCACGTATGGTGGAAGGAGGTGAGGACCCTGCGTTTATAGCCAGACGACTTGTGATTTCTGCTTCCGAGGACATCGGCCTGGCAAATCCCAATGCTCTGCTTCTGGCAAATGCCGCTTTCGATGCAGTGATGAAGATAGGCTGGCCCGAAGGAAGAATCCCTCTTGCCGAAGCTACGGTCTATCTTGCCACGAGTCCGAAGAGCAATTCTGCATACGAAGGTATTAACTCAGCCATTGAGCTTGTCCGTCAGACCGGAAACCTTCCGGTGCCATTGCATCTCAGAAATGCACCTACCAAACTTATGAAGCAGCTTGGCTATGGAAAGGATTACAAGTATGCCCATGCCTACAAGGGAAATTTCGTTGAGCAGCAGTTCATGCCCGACGAACTGAAGGACACCAGAATATGGCATCCGCAGAACAATCCGTCGGAATCCAAGCTCAGCGATAGGATGATACAGCTGTGGGGTAATCGGTTTAAAGAATAATATGTAATAATTTTTTATTATACTATAAGTGATATGAATATAGTAGTGTTGGATGGATTCACCATGAATCCCGGAGATTTATCGTGGAATGAATTGGAAAAATTGGGTACTCTGAAAGTATACGACAGGACGTCGCCTGAACAACTGTTGGAGCGTGCAGCCGATGCTGAAGCTGTATTGACGAATAAGACTGTACTGAATGCTGCTGCTTTGCGGAATATGCCTAAACTGAAATATGTTGGAGTGCTTGCAACAGGGTATAACGTAGTAGATATAGCCGTGGCAAAAGAACTTGGAATAGTAGTGACAAATATACCTGCCTACAGTACAGAGTCTGTGGCTCAGATGGTGTTTGCACATATACTTAATATAACTCACAGCGTTGGCCGCTATGCCGGAGAAGCTCATGCCGGAGTGTGGAGCAGACAGGCTGATTTCTCATATACCAACAGTCCGCTGATGGAGCTTTATGGTAAGAAGATAGGTATCATAGGTTTCGGAAACACCGGTTCTGCTACTGCACGTATAGCACGCGCTTTCGGTATGGAAGTTTTAGTATATACCAGTAAGTCGCAGTCGGCTTTGCCGGAAGGTATGACAAAGGCCGCTTCAGTGGAAGAGGTATTCAGTAATTCGGACATAGTAAGTCTTCATTGTCCGCTGAATGATAAGACTGCAGAGATAGTAAACGCGCATTATCTGTCATTGATGAAAAAATCTGCCATACTCATAAACACAGGACGTGGCGGATTGGTAAACGAGAACGATTTGGCCGAGGCTCTTAAGGCGCATCGTATCAAAGCGGCCGGTCTTGATGTCATGGTGAACGAACCGCCTATGGAGAATAATCCACTCTTGGGCCTGGACAATTGTTTCATTACTCCACACATCGCATGGGCAACGTACGAGGCACGCACAAGACTGATGAATCAGACTGTAATGAATCTGAAAAGCTTTATCGAAGGAAAAATTATTAACAACGTAGCGGTGTAAGGGTATGACAAAAGAAGAAAGAATAGAAAAGGCTGTATCGCTTTTCAAGGAAGGATATAACTGTTCGCAGTCGGTTGTGGCTGCATTTGCCGATATGTACGGATTTACTATTGAACAGGCACTTAAGATGGCATCAGCTTTTGGCGGCGGTATTGGCCGTATGCGTGAAACTTGTGGTGCAGCTTGCGGATTGTTCATGTTGGCAGGTCTGGAGAAAGGAGCTGTTGATGGTGCAGACCGTGATGGTAAAGCTGCAACATATGCATTGGTTCAGGAACTGGCTGCAAAGTTCAAGGAAGAGAACGGAGCATTGCGTTGTGCCGACCTTTTGGGACTGTCAAAGAAAGAACCTGTAGTTTCTACTCCAGAGGCTCGTACCAGTGCATATTATGCCAAACGTCCATGCGCGAAGATGGTTGAAACAGCTGCCCGTATTTGGGCTGACTATATATATGGAGTGAAAGAGTGTCAGTAATTTTTATCGTTAAACAGTAACTGTATTCGTGTATGATGATATACATATCCTGTGCCAAGACAATGACGGCACACAGCAAACAGAAAGTTCCATTTACTACTCAGCCATTTTTTCTGAACGAAGCAAAGCAAAACGTAATGGATATATCGCAATTCAGCAGTGAGGAGTTAGGGCGTTTGCTGAAAATAAATTCCAAGCTTGCAGCCGATAATTACTTCAGATATCACAATTTCTTCTCGGACGATAATGAAGGTCTGCCTGCTATTTTGTCGTACACAGGAATGGTGTTCAAGCGCCTTGCAGTAAAGGATTTCTCTGATGACGATTTCAGATATGCGCAAGAGCATCTTTTCATAACATCTTTCCTTTACGGACTTCTGCGTCCGCTTGATGTAATAAAAAATTACCGTCTCGAAGGTGACGTAAAGCTACCGGAAAGAGGAAACATAAGTATGTTTGATTACTGGAAACCTGTACTTACGGACTTTTTCATAGCGGAGATAAAGAAGCAGGGCGGTGTTCTGATAAACCTTGCCAGTAATGAAATGAAAGAACTTTTCGACTGGAAACGTGTCTGCCGTGAAGTCAGAGTCATAACTCCCGATTTCCAAGTATATAAGAATGGCAAACTTTCCACAGTAGTTATATATGCCAAGATGTGTCGTGGCGAAATGACACGTTTTATCCTTAAGAACCGTATAGAAAATCCGGAACAGATAAAGTCATTCGAATGGGAAGGATTTTGTTACAATGAGAATGAAAGTTCCGGTGACCATTGGGTGTTTACGATGGGGTAGGGTTTTATATTCTTTTACCGTATATAAATCTTTGAAAAAACAAATATTTTCCATATTTTTGTAATGCAGGTTACAGTAACCGCCGTTACTATATTGCTTATGATTGTTTCAGTAATGAATTATCGTATAGAAAACGATGTTTTATTGAACGTGTATTGAACAGCTACTGAATGCTCATTGAACGATATAATCTTTATTCATATTCCGTTCAGTGGGCTTTCATCAGATGTCCACAAAGCGTTCACTGCATTACGCTGAAGATATGAACTTATGAAACTTGTATTGCTAAATATCCATTTTGTATGAAGTTTTATGATAGAACAGAAGAAATAGCCGAACTAAGAAGGATACAAAATCTTTCAGCCAATAATCATTCTAGGATGACTGTTGTTACCGGACGAAGACGAATCGGTAAGACCAGTCTTATTTGTCGTGCACTTGAAGATTCCACAACTGTATATTTGTTTGTTTCGAGAGATAATGAATCGGTTTTAGTAAAACGTTTTACTGACGAGATAAAGCGAGTCTTGGATATTTTTATTCCTGATGAGATAAGTTCTTTCAGAAATTTGTTTACAATATTGATGCAGGCAGGGAAGACACAGCATTTCAATCTCGTAATAGATGAATTTCAAGAGTTCTATTATGTGAATTCGGCCATATTCAGCCATATACAAGATGTATGGGACAGATATAGACACGAAACGTTTGTAAATTTCGTGGTGTGTGGTTCGGCTTATAGGATGATGAACAGAATATTTGAGGATAAGAAAGAACCTTTGTTTGGAAGACGTGATGCACTTCTGAAGCTGAACCCGTTCAAGATTGACACGATAAAAGAGATACTAAAGGATTTCAAGCCGGATTATTCCAGCGAAGATTTACTGGCTCTTTATACATATACCGGAGGTGTTCCAAAATATGTGGAGCTTTTCATGGACGATGGAGTGGCCGACAAGGATGCGATGATTTCATACATGATTCGTGATAATTCATTGTTTGTCAGCGAGGGGAAAAATATACTTATTGAGGAATTCGGCAAGGATTACGGAACATATTTTTCTATACTTGGATGTATATCTACAGGCATAAATACTCAGGCTGGTATAGAGGCCGCACTTGGTAATATAAGTGCAGGAGGTTTTCTAAAACGTCTGATGGAAGATTATTCGTTGATTTCAAAAATCAGGCCTTTCGGTTCGTCGGAGGGCAGTAAGAATATCCGTTATGAAATTGCTGATAATTTCCTCCGCTTCTGGTTTAAATATATTCACAAGGACAGATCAATAGTGGAAATTGGTAACTGGAATTTATTGCGGAAAATAATATCGGATGATTATACTACCTACACCGGTGACATATTGGAAAGGTATTTCAGACAAAAGATGATTGAGAGCATGAATTACCGTTCTATCGGAAACTGGTGGAATCCGAAAAATAAGGAGAACCAGTGTGAGATTGATATAATAGCGATAACGGCGGATAATAAGAATGTTGAGATATATGAAGTGAAGAGGAATCCTGAGAGATACAAGGAGAATGTACTCAAGGAAAAGATAGACCACCTTATGATGAAACATAAGGAACTGAAAAAGTATTCTTTGTCTTTTGGGAATCTTTCGATGAAAGATATGTAGTATAAGTGTTATTCTTTTGATATCTGAATATATGTCAATCTGGAGCCGTCTAATGGGAATTAAAGATACCGGCAATGCAAAAGGTATTGTCGGCGAAAAAAATGTGTCGTATGATTCATTGCGTTATGCTTTCATAGACTTGGAGGTCGGTGTGAAAGATCGCGTCATACATGATATTGGTGCTCTCAGATATGATGATGCGGTTTTCCATAAGGCTGCGAAACAGGAATTGTTGCAGTTTCTTTCCGATGTGGATTATCTGTGTGGACATAATATAATTCGTCACGATGCGAAATATCTGTTCAAAGATGAACCTTGCCGTTGGCTTTTGGCTGATACCCTCTACGTTTCTCCATTATTGTTTCCTGAACGTCCGTATCATAGACTTATAAAAGATGACAAACTGATTAACGACCAGTTGAACAATCCCGTAAACGATTGCGAAAAAGCCAAGGATTTGCTATTTGATGAGATATCGCGCTGGAAATCGCTTCAGGATGAAAAGCAAAAAATGTTTGCATCACTCTTGAGAGGAAAAGAGGAGTTTGAAGGCTTCCTCAGTATGGTTGGTGCGGAGTATTTGGGCGAAGACGTCTTGTTCGAAGTGATAAATCGTCTTTATGCAAAGAAGATATGTCAGCATGCTGATATTGAAACGTTCATTCATCGTTACCCATGCGAATTGGCATATGCACTGGCTCTTATAGATACCACAGATTATCGTTCCATTACGCCCGGATGGGTGCTCCGTAATTTCCCGGAGGTGGAATACATAGTTAAAGAATTGCGAAATAAAAGATGCATTGAAGGTTGTGATTATTGTAATTCTCAGCTCGATGTGGTACAGAATCTGAAAGCATTTTTCGGTTATGATCAGTTTAGAACCTACGACGGTGAGCCACTTCAGGAGAAAGCTGCAAGGGCGGCTGTGGACGGTAAATCTCTTTTGGCAATATTCCCTACCGGCGGAGGAAAATCACTTACATTCCAGTTGCCGGCACTTATGGAAGGGCGTATCGTCCATGGTCTGACGGTAGTGATTTCTCCGTTACAGTCATTGATGAAGGATCAGGTAGACAATCTGTCCGACCGAGGTATAACCGATGCTGTTACTATAAATGGTTTGCTTGATCCAATCACGAGGGCATCGTCCATTCAGAGTGTGCAGAACGGTGAGGCTTCGCTATTGTATATCGCGCCTGAAATGCTTCGCTCGAAAACTATTGAAAAGATTCTCCTGGCCCGTCATGTAGTAAGATTTGTAATAGACGAGGCACATTGTTTTTCATCCTGGGGACAGGATTTCAGAGTAGATTATCTTTATATAGGAAAGTTTATAAAGGAATATCAGAAAAAGAAGAAGTGCAAGAATCCTATTCCTGTTTCATGTTTTACCGCTACGGCCAAACAGAAAGTTGTACAGGATATTTGCGATTATTTCAAGCAGACGTTGGACCTTGATTTGGAACTTTTTGCCTCTTCTGCATCGAGAACCAATTTGCGGTATTCGGTGATATATGCAGAAACAGATGAAGATAAATATCTTAAACTAAGGCATCTTGTTTCTGATACGGATTGTCCTACTATTGTCTATGTGTCACGTACCAAGCGAACGAAAGACCTTGCAGTCAGACTGTCACGTGACGGTTTTAAGGCTTTGCCATTCAATGGAAAGATGGATTCGGACGAGAAGATAGCCAACCAGGATGCTTTCATGAACGACCAGGTGCGTATAATTGTGGCCACATCCGCATTCGGTATGGGTGTTGACAAGAA
This sequence comes from Bacteroides sp., assembly GCF_019417265.1. Taxonomy (GTDB): domain Bacteria; phylum Bacteroidota; class Bacteroidia; order Bacteroidales; family Bacteroidaceae; genus Phocaeicola. The sequence continues at coordinate 3,226 of NZ_DXVR01000097.1, read as the reverse complement.
AGATGTTGGACTTGTGATACATTATGACATATCTGACTCCTTGGAAAACTATGTACAGGAAGCCGGTAGGGCAGGGCGCGACCCGCAACTTGATGCTAAGTGTTACGTTCTGTACAGTGACAATGACTTGGACAAACATTTCATATTACTTAACCAGACAAAGTTGAGTATCAGCGAGATACAGCAAGTGTGGAAAGCAGTAAAAGATCTTACAAAACAGCGTATGCGAGTGTGCTGTTCGGCTTTGGAGATTGCAAGGCAGGCAGGATGGGATGATTCCGTTTCTGACATAGAAACACGTGTGAGGACGGCTTTGGCAGCATTGGAACAAAGCGGATATCTTGAACGTGGAAACAACGTTCCTCATGTATATGCCACCGGCATTACGGTAAAAAATATGGACGAGGCACGTGGTCGTCTGTCTGCTTCTCTACTTTTCGGAAGTGATGAGATAGAGAATGCCGTGAGGATTATAAAATCTCTTATTTCGCAGAAAAACATAGCAAAGGCACAGGATTCTGAGGCTGAGTCACGTGTCGATTATCTTGCAGATATTCTTGGACTGAACAAATGGGAGGTGGTATCTGTTGTCGAGAGAATGCGTCAGGAAGGTATATTGGCTGACAGTAGAGATATATCGGCTTATTTGCTTGATGCCGGTGATTCGGAACGCAAGTCACGTCTTATTCTTGAGAAATTCGCAAAACTTGAGCAGTACATTCTCAATCATATACCTGATGAATCATTGCATATATCGTGCAAACAGCTGAACGACAATGCCGTAAAAGAAGGTATAGCTACATCTAAAGAGAAAGATATCCGTACATTGCTATATTTTCTCACTGTAAAGGGTTATACACGCAAGAAAGAAGATCCGGCACATAATATGGAAATCCGTCGTCTGGCTGATATGGAATTTACGTTAAAGCGTTTTGAGAAAAGGCTTGAAGTGGGACGCTTTGCCGTAGAATGGCTATATAAGTTAGCGGCAGAGGCAGAAAGAGAGGATAAACAGAGTAAGGCTGTTCAATTTTCTGTAGTGGAATTGTACAATATGATAAAGTCCAGTCCGCAATCGTTGTTCGGAGGACTTGAAAATCTGCAGTTGGAAGATGTGGAGGAAGCTCTTCTTTATCTGTCTAAGATAGGTGCTTTAAAACTGGAAGGAGGTTTCCTCGTATTGTATAATGCTATGGATATCAGAAGGATAAAAGATAATAAGTCGAGATATAAGATTGACGATTATCGTATGCTTAATGAATTCTATAAGCAGAAAATTCAGCAGGTACATATAGTGGGCGAGTATGCCAATCTTATGGTAAAAGATTATAATGCCGCATTACAGTATGTGCAGGACTATTTCCAGATGGATTACAGAAAGTTCGTGACCAAATACTTCAAGGGGGAAAGGGTGAGTGAGATACAAAGAAATATCACTCCGGGAAAATATAAGCATCTGTTTGGCGCACTCTCAAAGCGTCAGATGGAGATTATATCCGATAAGGAATCACGTTGTATTGTAGTTGCAGCAGGTCCCGGAAGCGGTAAAACGCGCGTACTTGTACACAAACTTGCTTCACTGCTTCTGATGGAAGATGTAAAACATGAGCAACTTCTAATGCTTACATTCTCACGTGCTGCAGCTACAGAGTTCAAGCAACGGCTGATGGAACTGATAGGTGGTGCCGCACATTTCGTTGAGATAAAGACATTCCATTCCTATTGTTTTGATTTACTCGGCAGGATAGGCAATCTTGATGAAGTAAAGGATGTTGTTGCCAAAGCCGCGGAAATGATAAACAATGGTGATGTAGAACCAAACAGGATAGGGAAGACCGTTCTTGTAATAGATGAGGCACAGGATATGGGAGCGGAAGAATTTACACTTGTAAAAGCTCTTATGTCAAACAATGAGGATATGCGTGTGATAGCGGTTGGTGATGACGACCAGAATATCTATGAGTTCCGTGGCTCGGATTCGGGATATATGTTCCGTATGTCCCAACAGCCGGGAAGCAGATTTATAGAAATGACAGAGAACTACCGAAGTGCTGCACATCCCGTTCGCTTTGCCAACAGTTTCGTGAGATATATTTCAAACAGAATGAAAACTACACCAATCATCTCAAAAAGAGAAGAAAATGGTTGGGTGGAGGTAACACGTCATGTCTCGGATTATATGTACCAGCCGTTGGTTGAGAAACTGCTGCAAAACAAGAAAGGAGGTACATCGTGCGTACTCACTCAGACTAATGAGGAGGCGGTAATTATTACTGCTTTATTAAGAAGATATGGCATAAGTGCCAAGTTGATACAGTCGATGGATGGTTTCGCTTTTTGCAATATGGCCGAAGTGAGGTATCTGATGAAATATATATCCAAACGTGTAAGTAGTCCTTTGATATCTGATGATTTGTGGCAGGAGGCCAAACAGGCTGCATTTGCCACATATAATGGAAGCCAAAGTCTGTCATACGTGAAGCGTTGTACAGAATTGTTTGAACAGACTAATAAAAACAAATATTTCAATGACTTTAAGGAGTTTGTTATGGAATCTTCGTTGGAAGATTTCTGTGACCTGTCAGGTGCGGAGGTAGTGGTATCTACTATCCATAAATCAAAGGGACGTGAGTTTGATGATGTCTATATGCTGATATCTGGCGGATATACCAAAGATGACAATCTTATGCGCCGTTATTATGTAGGCATCACACGTGCCAAAAACAGATTGTACATACACACTAACTGTGATTTATTCAGTCGTCTTGGTGCTGACAAATATTCTGTTGATGATAAACAATATTCCATGCCTGAAGAAATAGTCCTACAGTTGTCACATAAAGATGTCTTTCTGAGTTATTTTAAAGGTATAAAGCGCGAGGTTTTATCCTTGAAGTCAGGAGATCCGTTGATTTACAGAGATTTTACTCTTTATGAAACCGTTAATAACAAGCCTGTAGGTAGATTATCACAAAAAATGCAATATACGTTAATGGAATGGAAGGAAAGAGGATATGACGTAAAGTCTGCAACGGTACGTTTTATAGTGGCATGGAAACCAAAGGATGCTCCAAAAGAAGAACAGGAATCTGCGGTATTGTTGGCTGATTTGGTGCTTTCATTGTGAAATATTAATATGGGTGATTCTTTTTGATAGTCTTTGGAGATAATCTTAATTTAAGTTTCGCAAGTTCAGCTTGCTAGTTTTAATTTGTAAATATTGCAT
>NZ_DXVR01000096.1:0-10254 GCF_019417265.1 Bacteroides sp. | reverse complement strand
ATACAAGTATTCGGAATTGATAATTTCAAATTATATTTTTCAAAACGCCTGTTCGCAGAAAGCGTGACACGTACGTGTTCCGCCCGCGTCACGAACGTGTTACGCGCGTTACACGAACGTGTTCCACCCGTTACACGAACGTGTAACGGTTTCTATGCCGAAGAATTATCAGCAGATGACAAAACATTTAATAAAAAATGGACGCACATACGCGGATTATATGCAAAAATCTACAAACAAAGGACAGTATGACATGACAAAAAATCAGTTATAATACTTTTCTTTGATTTACATCAATAAAAGGTCATAAAAAATAGAAAAATATGTCGTAAAACATATTTTGTAAGAAAAAAGGCCTTATCTTTGCAGTGTAAATAAAGAACGAAAGGTTCTAAACTTAACTAAACACACATAAATAATTTAAGGTTAATAGGTAAAATGATTAAGGTAAAAGTCGAAGGCCGACCGTGAGGTTCGCCGGAGAAAAGAAAAGTTTTTATTAACTTAAAAAAGAAAGGATAACAATTATGAAAAAGGTAAAAAGTATTTTTAACAAGATTGCCAATGCAAACCCAATGATCTGGGGTTATGTAATGTTGAATGAAAACATGGCAAACAAAAACTAAAAGCTTTCGGGTCTGAAACGGCCCTTTTAGAGTGAAAATTACGACCGTGAGGTCTGAAAATAAATAAAAGCGTCTGTAATCTGTTTACAGGCGCTTTTTTCTTTTCTGAAAAATGACACACTTAATTTGTCTGTACGAACAGATTTATTTTACTATATTCGCATTCGGAAACAAAACATAAAAGAAACCAAGTATCTCAAAATGACTACAGCAGGCATAGACACCAGTAATCAGGAATTCCAGAATGCACTGAAACTCATACAGTACACTCACCAGTCTGTTTTCCTTACAGGAAAGGCAGGAACAGGAAAATCCACATTCCTGAAATACATATGCCGGAATACCAAAAAGAAATACGTTGTTCTCGCCCCTACCGGCATTGCGGCAATCAATGCAGGAGGCAGTACCATGCACAGTTTCTTCAAGCTGCCATTCCATCCGCTATTGCCCGATGACCCTAAATTCAAGGGTAACAAACTCCATGAATCGCTGAAATATACTTCAAACCACAGAAAACTGCTGAAAAACCTCGAGCTTGTCATTATAGACGAGATTTCAATGGTCAGAGCCGACATTATCGACTTCATCGACAAAGTTCTGAGAGTGTATTCAGGAAATATGCGTGAACCGTTCGGAGGAAAACAGTTACTGCTCGTAGGCGATGTGTTCCAGCTCGAGCCGGTGGTGAAAAGCGATGAAAAGGAGATACTAAGCAGATTCTACCCTAACCCGTACTTTTTCTCGGCCAAAGTCTTTCAGCAGATAGAATTGGTTTCCATAGAACTTACGAAAGTCTACAGACAGACCGACAAGGCTTTTGTCGGGATACTGGACCATATCCGTACGAATACGGCACGTGCTGCTGATTTACAGCTGCTTAACACACGTTTCAACGCCGGGATATCGCATAATGAGAACGACATGTACATCACTCTTGCCACAAGGCGTGACAGTGTAGACTTTATAAACGAAAAGAAACTTGAAGAGATAGACAGTCCTCCGGTGATACTGAAAGGAGAAATCCACGGTGAGTTTCCCGAAAGCAGCCTTCCCACAAATATGGAACTTACCGTCAAGAAGGGAGCACAGATAATCTTCATCAAGAATGATATGGAGAAACGCTGGGTGAACGGTACCCTGGGCACCATAACCGGTTTCCTTCCGGACGGAAGCATCAGCATCACTACCGAAGAAGGCAGGGAGTTCTATGTGGAACAGGAAAGCTGGAGCAACATACGCTATCACTATAACGAACAGGAAAAGAAGATTGAAGAAGAGGAATTAGGTACATTCAAGCAGTTCCCCATCAAGCTGGCATGGGCTATAACCGTACATAAAAGCCAGGGACTGACGTTCAGCCGCGTAATCATAGACTTCACCGGAGGAGTTTTCGCCGGCGGACAAACTTATGTGGCATTGAGCAGATGTACATCCCTCGAAGGCATACAGTTGAAGAAGGAAATAGCCCGTACAGACATATTCGTAAAACCGGAGATAACAGAATTTGCACAAAAGTTCAACGATGCAATGTCGATAGACCGTGCCATGAAAAAGGCACAGGCAGACATCGAATATGAAAATGCCGTAAAGGAGTTCGACAAAGGTAACTTCGCCGGATTCTTAGACAGTTTTTTCAAGGCCATACACAGCCGCTATGACATAGAGAAGCCTCTTATACAGAGATTTATCAGAAAGAAACTCGGCATAATAAACAAGTTGAAGGAAGAAAACAAATCCCTGAAGGAGGAACTGAGAAAACAAAAGGAGAGTCTGAAGAAATATGCCCACGAATATTATCTCATGGGCAACGAATGTATCACAAAAGCCAAGGACACGAGGGCTGCACATGCCAATTTCAACAAGGCTATCGAACTGTATCCCGAATTTGTAGACGCATGGGTAAGAAAAGGTGTGACATACTTTGACGAGGACAACATAGAAGAAGCGGAAAGATGCCTCAACCATGCCCTGAAGATACAGCCGAACAATTTTAAGGCTGTCTACAATCGCGGAAAACTAAGGCTCTTCACAGAAAGAATAGAAGAAGCCATCTCAGACCTCGACAGGGCTACAAGCCTGAAACCGGAAAATGCCGGAGCACACCAGTTCTTCGGAGAAGCTCTCGAAGCAGCAGGAATGGAATACGAAGCCGAGATTCAATACAGGATAGCCAAAGAACTAAGAAAGAAAGGCTGAACAAAACAAGATTCTCAATATTTTTTATTATTTTCGCAAATATTCAGAATTTAACGTAATATTATGGGTACATTAATAAAGCTGTACAGCAAGAACAACAGCATAGACACACTGCAGAACATAGCAGACACACTGAATGACGGCGGAATAATAATCTATCCCACCGACACAATGTATGCCATAGGATGCCATGCTCTGAAAGAACGTCCGATAGAACGCATCTGCAAACTAAAAAAAATCGATCCTCGTAAACATCATCTGTCTATTATTTGTTATGATTTAAGTAACATAAGCGAATATGCCAAAGTGAGCAACACTACTTTCAAGTTTATGAAGCGTAACCTGCCCGGACCTTTCACCTTTATTCTGAAAGCAGACAGCCGCCTGCCGAAGATATTCAGAAACAGAAAGGAAGTGGGAATACGTGTACCGGACAACGATATCATCAGGGAAATATGCAGAATGATAGATGCGCCTATCCTGTCGACCACTCTTCCATTGGATGATGGCGAGGACCCGGAATACGTTACAGACCCGGAACTGATTTACGAAAAATTCGGCAATGACGCTGACATCGTGATAGACGGCGGTATAGGCGGACTTGACCCGTCGACAGTAGTCAACTGCTGTGAGGATGAGCCTGAAATAGTACGCCAGGGAAAAGGTATATTGGATGAATAACAAACAATTAAAACAAATATTTAAATTATGCTACTTACATTATTAAACATTGCTTCGAATGTTGCATCAAAAGTAAACATCGAGGCTGTATTGGACAAGCTCATAAGCTGGGGAGTTGAAACAGGGAAAAACATTATCGGAGCGATAATCATCTATGTAGTAGGACGTTTCCTTATAAAACAAGTAGGTAAACTTCTTACTAAGTTCCTTGAAAAACGTAAGCTTGAAATCAGTGTAAAGACATTCCTAAAGAGCCTTCTGAGTATCACTCTTAACCTGATTCTTGCATTTGCGGTAATAGCACGCCTTGGTGTAGAAACCACAAGCTTTGCGGCAATCCTTGCTTCTGCCGGTGTTGCCATCGGTATGGCTCTTTCAGGCAATCTTTCAAACTTTGCAGGCGGACTCATCATCCTGGTGTTCAAGCCTTTCAAGGTAGGCGATTTCATTGATGGTCCGGGAGCAAGCGGTACAGTAAAGGAAATACAGATTTTCCATACCATACTCGCAACAGTTGACAACAAAATCATCTACGTGCCGAACGGTTCGATGAGCAGCAACGTAGTGGTGAACTACAGCAAGCAGGATACACGCCGTGCAGAATGGGTTATCGGAGTTGAATATGGCGAGGACTATGAAAAGGTAAAAGCCGTTATCGAACGCCTTATAAACGAAGATGAAAGAATTCTCAAAGACCCTGCACCATTCATCGGTCTTGGAGCACTCTCTGCAAGCAGTGTTGATATCAAGGTACGTGCATGGGCCTCAACAGCCAATTACTGGGACGTGTACTTCGACTTCAACAAGAAAGTTTACGAAACATTCAACAAAGAAGGTATCGGATTCCCATTCCCGCAGCTTACAGTTCATCAGGCAAAGGACTGATTCTGTGCGGAACAGGCCATTAATACATTAAAGCAACTACCCCTGAGAAACATCAGAAACGTTTCTCAGGGGTTAGTTGTTTTAGATATTGTATATGAAAGATGAAAATGATTAAAAATGCACACCCAATGTCATCAAAGCCTGATGACGTTCATTAGTCAAACGTGCAGGCGCCAGACTTGAATCACTGAATGGATAAAAGTCCGATTTATAAAGATTATATTTATATGCTAAATCAACATAAAATATACGTCCTGCATATCCCAAACCTACAGTAACAGTGTTCTGACTGTATTTGTTATTATACTCTACATCAGTACGCATATCGTTGGAAGCCAATGCCTTGTATGCAGTTTTCTTGAATGCCTGCGATGAGAAATTATATCCGGCTCTTACACTGAATGCAGGGGCAATTCTTGTTTCCATACCCAACCTCAATGTATGCAAACCTTTTACGTCTTCATTTATAACCTCGTTCATCTCAGTCATTGCATAACCGTCATAGTAATACAGTTTACTATGATTATGTGCAGCAAACTCATACTCTGCTCCTACAGCCATAATACCACCAAAAACTGTTCCCATATTCACGTTAAACTTCCATGATGTAGTAAGTCTGTAATCCTGCTTTGTTTCGCCGCCTACATAATCATATACATTTTCATTTATCTGTTCTATTTCCTCTTTTACAGCATTCTCAGTTTTATCAAAAACCTGATATGTTATATCAGAATAGATTGAAGAATTATATGTATCAGTCAATGTATACCACGTAGGAGTATGTATTGCAAAACCGAAACGGAAAGCAGAATCATCTATTGGTCGGAAAATAGCACCAAGCTTTAAATCAAATCCGGTACCGGTGGTTCTATGTGTATTATTCAACTGATAAAAGCCTCCATGATTTAGAGTTATACCGGATTCTTCAGATTGGCTATTAATTGATTCCTCATAAAGAGTCGTACGTCTGTAATCAACCTCATATACTCCCAATGTTGCACCGAAATACATTTTCTCCTGAACATTGAATGACACATTGAAATCATACTGTTGTATGCCACCTTCCTCACGGCTGTTATAGTAATTCCGGTCACCATTCCACCCTTTTAATTTTGAAGTAACAGCATCGATACCTACAAGTCCTGTTCTGACTCCCATCACTCCCAGATATGGATAATTCACATTATATGGGTTCTGTATTCCATCAACATCACCATAATTATATATATCATCAATCTCAGACAACGCTCCGACAGTTCCTCCTATCATATTTGCCATCTGCCAAGTCTGCGACAATCCATCAAGAAATCCTCCTGAAGAAAAAATCTTATTCAGATTGTTGCTTTTATGATAATTGAATCCGAAGTTCAGATAACGCAAGTTTGTCCTGTTTCCAATCTTTGTTGAATAGACAAAACCTATCTGGTCGAAAGACATATTGTTCTTCTTTTCTTTCATGGTAACCCCGGTAAAATCACTTTTCACATGGGTACTGTTGAAACTGAAAGAAGTTGAAACATCATGCCCTCTGAACAATGCTATACCGGCCGGATTTGTTCCTATGACAGATATATCAGCTCCCAAAGCGCCCATAGCACCACCCATACCTACAAATCTGGCAGTTCCGTTCAATTCACTGTCTGAGAAACGAAAAGCATCATATTGAGTCTGCGCACCGGCTGATACTGCAACCATCGCAGCACATAAAAATATATACTTGGTTTTCATATTCGCTTTTTAAAAAATTTCTTCAACTTATCTTCTTCTTACTCCGCCACCGGACTTTGAACCACCGGAAGTACCATAATTTCTTGAAGAGCTACCGCTTGTGGTAGTAGAACGATAACTGCTTCCACCATAATTACGGGTAGTAGTCGTAACATTACTTCTATTGGAATTATAGTTGTTTCTGTTAGAATTATAAGTTCCGTTGTTTACGTTGTAATTTCTATTCGAATTTACCCTTGTACTGCTTGGGCGTGTATAGTTACTTTCCCTGTTGTTGGTCATACTTGGGCGAGTATAAACTCTTGAAGTAGAGGTACGGGTATTAGGAGTTCCTACACGTACAGATGAACTGGAATTTTCGCTTCCTCTAACAACTCTACCACCTGTTCTACCGTTATTATCCCGGGTATTTACAATTCTCGAATAACTGTTATTTCCTACACCGGACTGTGTATTTCTGTAACTGATATTTCTACCGGAATATCCATATTCAGCTTTTCGTGTATTGTAGTTATAATGTACCGGTCTGCTCCATCCATAATACGGATAATGATGGTGATGACCCCAGTAACCACCCCAATAACCGCCCCAGTAGCCCCAATGACCTGCATACCAAGGAGAATACCATCCTCCGTAATACCAAGGCGAGTACCTTGATGAATACCATGGAGAGTGCCAGCTGAAGCTGAATCCCCAACCCGGACCATAGAAACCTGACGACCATCTCCAGTCCCACCACAGGCGGTTGGTATATGTAGGGAATACATAGGCATACATACCGTCGTCATATACATTCCAATCCCATGAAGGCAACGCGCCATAAACCACGTCCCAATAAAGCGGACTGCTTACAGGTATGGCATAACGCGGATTGCGGAAGCGCACAAGTCGCATGGCATATTCGTAGTCCATATCTGAGCCCTGGAATCCGTTCACCCATTCGCCACGTTCTCCATATGGTTTTTCTTCTATATAAAGAGTATCATTCTCGTATGTAAAAGTATTGTCGCGCGATGTATAACGGCGGTTATACTCATCAACATTGCGTACATTTCCCTTCACATCTTTCACCACTATAGCCGTATTTGCCGGCATCTCGTTCACCGTTTTGTTTGAGACTTCCTTAGGTACCACTCCAACCTTCTGACTCACCTCTGTCTTTTTCTCCTTCTTAGGGATATAATAAAGGTCGTCAGTACTCTGCGCCATTGCCAACCACGGCAGGAAAGCAAACAGCATGGAAGCCAGTACTTTTCTTCTCATCTTCATATCTTTGTAAGTTTTTAAGTTTATAAGTTAGCAGCTTTTTTTACATCCTGCTTTTATTCACGTACAAATATAAGATGATAAAATCATACCATATATAGAATTTCCCTAATATATCATAGGGATTTCCCTATTTTGAGTTTATATAATAAAAATATCGTCCTACCATATCACAATAATAATATGATAAGACGATATAGAATCATAGATAGAAAAGTCCTTTAGTAATTGGCTATTTCTACTACAAATTTTTCCAATCTTACGACAAAAACTTTAGGAAAAGGAATTGTATCCAGAACACGAAAATGAGCATCCTCACTTACTATATAATCAGCACCCGACACTATCGCACAATCAACAAATTTATTATCATCAGGATCTTGTTCTATAAGACGAAAACGAAAATGAGGTGTAAAAAAACGAGTATAAGGACTACGAGCTATCGCATTTACAATATTATGAGCTACGGCTTCATTCGCTACTCTACATATAATCTCCTGATACTCTTCCAAAATTTCATTTGTAACACATAAAATATACTTTCCATCTCGAAAAGCCTGCCATGCAGAACGATACGGACTATGAATAGACAACATTTGTACCAAACAATTGGTATCCAATACAATTAACCTGTTCATTGCTTATATGGTGTACGATAATGAGCATTACTTAAATCCTTTAATGTCTGTTCATTCCATCGACCAGACTCCCATAATTTTTCCATTTCTTCATCCGCACGCTTAGCATAATACTCAGATATCACATGCTTAAGTTCATCCAACTCCTTTTCCGAACGCACATTTGCCATAATTTCAAGCATTTCAAGTTGAGCTTTATTAAATACAGTTCTTTCCATATATATGACATTTTAACAGTTCATTTATGCGAAGATAAACAATTAATTCGAATTATAGTATATTTAAATTTATTATTTCACAATATCAAGATAAACAAAGGTAAACAACATTGGCAAAGTTTGGCAGAATGGAATAGTTGTTGTATTTTTGCAACACCAGAACCTCCAAGCCTCTCTACGATGCTCAAATCGGGGGTCGTTTTATTTTTACGCCCTATGAGCATTCAATTTGACAAGACTTATACATACCCAATTGAGATTGTCGCCCTACTGAAAGACAACAGAATTCAATATTAAACAAAAAATATCCACATATGAAATACTTTGAAGTTACATTTTCCGCCAATCCATGTAATGAAACTATTACAGACATCCTTTCCGCACTTACGGCTGAGATTGGTTTTGAAAGTTTTGTAGAATGCGAAGGAGGCATGCAAGCCTATGTACAACAGTCACTTTTCGACGAAGAAGCACTCAAAAACTTAATAGCAGACTTCCCTATCCCGGACACAGAGATAACATACACCATCACAGAACCTGAAGACAAGGACTGGAATGAAGAATGGGAAAAGAACTTCTTCCAACCTATAGTAATAGAAGACAGATGCGTGATACACAGCACTTTTCACAAGGACTATCCTAAGGCAGAATATGACATCGTAATCAATCCGCAGATGGCTTTCGGAACAGGACATCACGAAACTACAAGCTCTATACTTGGCGAACTGCTTGATGCCGACCTGAAAGGCATATCTGTACTCGACATGGGATGCGGAACTTCAATCCTGGCAATCTTAGCAAGCATGAGAGGCGCAGACCCGGTAACAGCTATCGACATAGACGACTGGTGTGTCAACAATTCGCGCGACAACATAGCACTTAACAACATCAACAATATCACAGTGGAATTAGGCGACGCATCACTCCTCGAAGGACGCAAGCCATTCGATGTAATCATAGCAAACATCAACAGAAATATCCTCCTGAACGATATGACCGCCTATACAGCATGTATGCACAAAGGCTCGGAAATATATATGAGCGGATTCTATGTACAGGATATAGATGCCATCCGTAGCAAAGGGGAAAGCCTCGGACTCAAGTTTGTACATTACCGCGAGAAAAACAACTGGGCTGCAGTGAAGCTTATAATGGAATGATAATTTCTACCGAACAGTCAGTGAACAGTGAATGAACGCTCAGTGAACATTGTCCGGACTGATACTTTAAGAAATAGAGGTTCTTCTTTATGTTATTTAAACGGCATTTAAATACTGCTTAAATAGCGTTTAAACAGTGTTCGAACAGCGTTATAATACCGTTCGAACACCATTATAATATTAAAAAACTTTTTTAAGAGCAATTTGTAAAACCAGGAAACGCATAATGAAAGTATTCTCTCCTTCATCATTATGCGTTTTTTCATTGTTCAGCACACGTTCACTGAGCGTTCAGTAAACGTTCACTAATAAATAAATGGACTAATTTGGACTCTACACAATACAAGAATTAATCATATTTTTGAAAAAATAAATACCAACAGAGCGTAATATTAACAAAAAACGTTATATTTGCAATGTTCGACCGGAGAAATGGTTGGACGTAAAGAATGCGTTTTTTGCTTTTATCCTGCAACTGAAATCGCCAATTTCTAAAACAGAAGGATAAAGGACAATATTACGCTCATTTTCTGTTTGTATATGCACCCGGTATGATATCTCCATATCGGTCGATACTACATTCAGGCGTGGGTAAATTGTCTTTGTTCATTTCTGTAAGGTGTTTGGCGATACCAAGTTGCGATGAACAGCATGACAAGCCTCACGCCTTTCTTTGTATAATTTAGTAATGTCGAATTCGGGGGCTTATAGACTGAGAATGATTTTATTATGGGAGCACAAAGTAAAGAATCATTAGAAAAGATTCTAGAAAACCGCAAAAGAACAATAGAGGGAGAGAAAAGAATGATAGAAAATTACAAAACTAAAATTGACAATTTTAAAAAAGAAATAGAAC
>NZ_DXVR01000095.1:0-10397 GCF_019417265.1 Bacteroides sp. | reverse complement strand
GATTTATTCAGCACAAAATATATTTTTATTCACCATCATAAGAAGTTATTTTAAGGCAAATCAATGGACACATATTACGGATTAAGAAGTTTTACACCGCATGACACCACAACTTCGGAGATATTGTTGTATTTTTGCACTGATTAATCGATTAAAAATTAAAGACATGTCGCAGAAAATGAATGAAAGCCATCTGAACGGACTGACCGACCAGGAGGTTATCGCCAGCCGTCAGAAATATGGGGAAAACTTGCTTACTCCTCCCAAACGCCAATCAATCTGGAAACTTTATCTTGAAAAATTCCAAGACCCTGTCATCAGAGTTCTTCTGGTGGCTGCCGTTTTTTCACTTATCATATCAATTATAGAGAATGAATATGCCGAAACTATAGGTATCTTCTTCGCTATTTTCCTGGCTACTGGTATCGGATTCTACTTTGAATATGATGCCAACAAGAAGTTCGACCTTCTGAATGCTGTTGGCGAGGAAACTCCTGTCACCGTTATACGAAACGGAAAGGTAAAAGAAATTCCAAGAAAGGAAATCGTCGTAGATGATATCGTGATTCTGAACACAGGTGATGAGATTCCTGCCGACGGAACACTGGTGGAAGCTGTTTCACTGCAAGTGAATGAGGCGAACCTGACAGGTGAGCTTATGGTGAACAAGACTACCGACCCTGAACATTTTGACGATGAAGCTACTTATCCGTCAAATGCCGTGATGCGTGGTACTACTGTTACCGACGGACACGGTACGATGAGGGTAGACCGTGTGGGTGACGCTACAGAAATCGGTAAGGTAGCTCGCCAGTCAACGGAACAGAGTGATGAAAAGACTCCTCTAAACATACAGTTGGAGAAACTTGCCAACCTGATTGGTAAGGTAGGTTTCACTATCGCGACACTTACTTTCCTTATTTTCACAGGTAAAGACCTTTATGCTTATTTCACTGCCAATACAGTCGAGACTTGGGAACAGTGGCTTCAGGTGGCTCAGATTGTACTGAAATACTTCATGATGGCTGTAACGCTGATTGTTGTGGCTGTTCCTGAGGGACTTCCTATGAGTGTGACACTGAGCCTTGCGCTGAACATGCGCCGTATGCTGAAGACAAATAACCTTGTGCGCAAGATGCATGCCTGCGAAACTATGGGTGCCATCACTGTAATCTGTACAGACAAGACCGGTACTCTGACTCAGAACCTGATGCAGGTACACGAAGCACAGGTGGACGAATCAAATCCTGAACTTGTGGCAGAAAGCATTGCCGTAAACTCTACTGCTTTCCTTGAAGAGAAGGCTGAAGGAGAAAAACCATCGGGTGTGGGTAACCCTACAGAAGTCGCTTTGCTCTTGTGGCTCAACGGAAAGGGTGGCGACTATATCTCACTGCGTGAAAATGCTCATACAGTGAACCAGCTTACTTTCTCTACCGAGAGAAAATATATGGCTACACTCGTTGACTCACCTGTGATGAACAAACGTGTTCTATATATAAAAGGTGCGCCTGAAATCGTGATGTCTAAATGTTCATTGAGCGACGATAAAATCAAGGCATACAACGAACAGCTCCTTGCATATCAGAACAAGGCTATGCGTACTCTTGGACTTGCATACCGAATCATCCCTGAAGGAAAATCGGAAGACTGTGCAGAGCTTGTGGCTGAAGGCGGCATGACATTCCTCGGAATATTCGCAATCAGCGACCCTATACGTCCTGACGTGCCTGATGCAGTCAAGAAATGCCAGTCGGCAGGTATCGGTGTGAAGATTGTAACCGGCGACACTCCGGGAACAGCTACAGAAATTGCCCGCCAGATTGGTTTGTGGACTGAAAACGATACTGAACGTAACCGTATCACAGGTACAGACTTTGCCGCACTGAGTGATGAAGAGGCTCTTGAAAGAGTGCTTGACATCAAGATTATGAGCCGTGCGCGTCCTATGGACAAACAGCGTCTTGTACAGTTGCTGCAGCAGAAAGGTGCGGTAGTGGCAGTTACAGGCGACGGAACCAACGATGCTCCTGCCCTCAACCATGCTCAGGTAGGTCTGTCAATGGGTACAGGTACTTCTGTGGCTAAAGAAGCCAGCGACATCACTCTGCTCGACGATTCATTCCACAGTATAGCTACAGCCGTGATGTGGGGACGTTCGCTCTATAAGAACATACAGCGTTTCATCGTGTTCCAGCTTACCATCAATGTGGTGGCACTGCTTAGTGTCCTCCTCGGAGCATTCTTCGGTTCTGCTCTACCGCTCACCGTTACACAGATGCTTTGGGTGAACTTGATTATGGATACTTTCGCTGCCATGGCTTTGGCTTCAATTTCTCCAAGTATGGACGTGATGAACGAAAAGCCACGCAAACGTACAGATTTCATCATCAGCAAGGCTATGCAGAAGAATATCTTCGGTACAGGTATCTGCTTCCTCATAGTACTGATGGGGCTTATGGCTTATATGAACAATTCTGCCGCAGGTATGGATGTTCATAACCTGACTATCTTCTTCACTGTGTTCGTGATGCTTCAGTTCTGGAACCTGTTCAATGCCAGTGTATTCGGAACAAATCATTCCATCTTCAAGGATGCAGGCCATGCGCTTGGTATGCTCAGCGTGGCACTGATAATCCTTGTAGGCCAGTTTGTCATCGTTACCTTCGGCGGTAAGGTATTCCGCACAGAGGCTCTTCCATTGATGGATTGGATTTATATAATAGGTGGAACTTCCATTGTACTTTGGATTGGCGAAATTTGGAGAGGGGTCAAGAGAATAACTTCCAAATAAGACACAAGATTATGGATTTAAAAATCAAGAATATTATATTTGACTGGGGTGGCGTTCTTATCGACGTCACCTTAGACAGATTTCTCGCCGAATGCAAGGCTGCCGGAATCTGTTTCGAGGATAAGGAAATAACCGGAACACACAAGACCGGCTTCTTCCTTGAATATGAGCTCGGCAATATCTCTGATAACGATGCACGCAATGAGTTGCGCCGCAGAGCAGGCAAGGATATCTCAGATGCGGAAATCGACCGTATATGGAACACCATGATAGAAAGAATCCCGGAAGAAAAACTTGAGCTGCTTTACAGACTGAAGGATAAATACAATCTGTATATACTCAGCAACACTAATGCAATTCATTGGGATAATGTAGCACCTAAAGTTTTCAGCTACAAAGGATTGGGTATTAATGATTTCTTCAAGAAGGTATTCCTCTCGCATGAGATGCACCTTGCAAAGCCTGACACAGCCATTTATCTGAAAGCATTGTCGGATGCAGGTATCAAAGCTGAAAAAACAATGTTCATCGACGATTCAAAACTGAACTGCGATGCAGCACAATCGGTAGGTATAAATGCCGTACATTACATTCCGGGAGAAGACCTCTCGCTGATTTTCAAATAATAAAAATGGAGTTTATAGAAGAATACGATAAAACCGACATAAAGCCATGCGCGGCAACAATAGGATGCTTCGACGGAGTACACACAGGACACCGCTATCTGATAAAACAGGTTCGCGACATAGCCGATGAGAGAGGTCTGGGAAGTGCCCTTATCACCTTTCCTGTACATCCGCGTCAGGTAATGCAGGCAGACTATATGCCGGAGCTGTTATCGTGTCCGGCACAAAAGACTTCACTAATCAGTTCTCTTGATGCAGATTACAGCATAATGCTTCCGTTCACAAGACAGCTGTCGCAACTTACGGCACGCGAGTTTATGGAACTTCTGCTTAAGAGATACAATGTCCGCGCATTGGTTATAGGCTACGACCACCGTTTCGGACACAACCGCACTGAAACTTTCGAGGATTATTGCCGCTACGGACAGGAACTTGGCATGTCAGTGATAAAGGCCGAGCCTCTGAAGTGTGGGATTACAGACACTTTCATCAGTTCGTCTGCCATAAGAAAGCTGCTTAAATCAGGCGATGTGATCACAGCAAACCGTTTCCTCGGATATAACTATTATATCGACGGTACAGTGACCGACGGACATAAGGTAGGACGCAAAATAGGTTTCCCCACTGCAAACATCATCCCTTCGTGTCCGGAAAAACTTATACCTGAGAACGGAGTTTATGCCGTACGTGTACCCATTGGCAATACTGTTTACAAAGGGATGCTGAACATAGGCAACCGCCCTACGCTGAACAATGGCAGCAATATCAGTATAGAGGTACATATCATAGACTTCAGCGGTGATATATATCATCATCCGTTGAGGATAGAGTTCGTCAGCAGAATAAGGCCGGAGATAAAGTTCGCCTCGATGGAGGAGCTGATAGAACAATTAGAGAAAGACAAGACGATAATATCAAAAATAGAATAATTTAAAAAACAAAAAATGAAGACATTCGAAGAATTAGGCGTTTCCGAAGAAATACGCAGGGCAATCGAAGAAATGGGATATGAGTATCCTATGCCCGTACAAGAAGAAGTTATACCGTATTTGCTTGGAAACGGAAATGACGTAGTGGCTCTGGCACAAACCGGAACCGGAAAAACAGCCGCATTTGGTCTGCCGCTGATACAGAAAATAAACATCAAAGAATGTGTACCGCAAGCACTGGTGCTCTGCCCTACACGCGAACTGTGCCTGCAGATAGCAGGTGACCTTACCGACTATTCAAAATATATTTCAGATCTTAAGATATTACCTGTATATGGAGGTTCATCCATAGAAAGCCAAATCAGAAGCCTGAAGAAAGGTGTACATATCATCGTGGCTACTCCGGGACGACTCATCGACCTTATGGAACGCAAGGTGGCCCGTCTTGAAACTATCAGAGATGTGGTGATGGACGAGGCTGACGAGATGCTCAACATGGGATTCACAGAGAGTATCAATGCCATACTCGAAAAGATACCAGAGGACCGCAACACTCTGATGTTCTCTGCCACAATGAGTCCTGAAGTCTCTCGCATCGCGAAGACTTATCTGCATAATGCGAAGGAAATAACCATAGGAACAAAGAACGAGGGCAGCAAGAACGTAAACCATATAGCATATATCGTACACGCCAAGGACAAGTATCTCGCGCTGAAACGTATCGTGGACTACTATCCTCAGATTTACGGTATCATCTTCTGCCGTACACGTATCGAAACTCAGGAGATAGCCGACAAGCTGATACAGGACGGATATAGTGCCGACTCTCTTCACGGCGAACTGAGCCAGGCACAGCGTGACCTCGTGATGCAGAAGTTCCGCCAGCGTCATCTGCAGCTTCTTGTTGCTACCGACGTGGCAGCACGCGGACTTGACGTGAACGACCTTACTCACGTTATCAACTATGCCCTGCCAGACGATACAGAGAGCTATACTCACCGAAGCGGACGTACAGGCCGTGCAGGAAAGACAGGTATCTCTATAGCCATCATGAATATGCGCGAGAAAGGAAAGATGCGTGAGATAGAACGTATCATCAACAAGAAATTCACAATAGGAACACTCCCTGCCGGAAAAGAAATCTGCGAACAGCAGCTCATCAAGGTTATCGATGATATAGAGAAGGTTAAGGTGAACGAGGAAGATATCGAAGCATTCCTTCCAAGCATTTACCGCAAATTTGAATGGCTGAGCAAGGAAGACCTCATCAAGCGTGTAGTATCAATGGAGTTCAACCGCTTCCTGGAATACTACCGCAATGCACCTGAAATAGAACAGCCTAAGGTAAGCGAGAAGGATAAGTCCGACAAACCTCGCAAAGACCGCGGAAGCGACAAGGAAAAGACTGCCCGCAAGGCAGAAAAGGGATATGCACGCCTATTCCTCAACATGGGTAAGACCGACGGTTTCTATGCAAATCAGGTTATAGAACTGATTAATCGCAACACAAAGAAAGAGCGCATACAGATAGGACGCATTGACCTGATGCAGAATTTCTCATTCTTTGAAGTGGCGGAACAGCAAGCCGATATCGTTATTAAGGCCCTTAACAAAGTTGTTTTAAAAGGCAAGAGGATTATAGTGGAAGTAGCCGGAGAAAACAACGGCAAAAGTGATAAGAGCGGCAAGAAACGTAACTCAGGTTCTTCAAAAGAAAAAGCATCAAAGGAAACTCCTGCAAAAGAAAAGAAGGCTTCAAAGAAAGACAAGCCAAGCCGCGAGGAACGCGGATATAGTTCAGCTCGCGGACCAAAGCATAAGGACGACTGGAAACAGTTCTTCGTGCATGACAACAACTCTTCAAATCCGGGATTTGATGATGCCGGAATGGGGAAAAAGAAGAGAAAGAAAAAATAAATGGTAGTGTAAAATAAGCTGTATCACGCATTATTTTTCTCTATAAAACTCATCGGTCGGGGAAAGACAATCGACAAGGAGCGACCCCGTACCGACGAGTATAAAATTACAATAATTTAAATCACTCTCCAAGCTTTACGGCTAATTGTTGTGAGATTATAGCCCAGTTAGCCAATGACACAGTCCACTTCTTCCGTATATTGCGGTATGCAAGATAAACCAGTTTTTCAAGGGCTATATCCGGTCCGGCCTTGCAACAATGATGAAGTTTACACTTATTCTACAGTCTTTCCAATCATCCGGAAAAGAATTGAAGAAATCTTTTGGACGTTAGTCAGAAAGAAGATTATAAACTGTCTATTTTTTTATTAGAGGTATGAAACAGCAAAATAAAACTCGACCATTGAAACACAATGGCCGAGCAATATTCTTTTATATTCAATCGATTTTATCGGACAACAATAAATGATTATACATATTCATCACCAAACTTCATTTCCACATCATTCACAAACTTGCGTATAGAGTTCCGATCATCCTTCTTGCATATCAGAAGTACATTATCATGTTCGGCTACCAGATATCCCTGCAGTCCCTCGGCTACCACCAACTTACCTTTAGGCATGTGAATTATATTCTCACTGCAATCATATAATATTGAGTTGCTGTTTAATATTACATTGCTGTTGGTATCCTTAGGTGACGCATCATATAAAGACTGCCATGTACCGACATCGGCCCATCCGAAATCACACATCTGGACATAAACATTATCAGCCTTCTCCATTATGCTATAATCTATTGAGATATTTGGACAAGCCGAAAAGTCAGGAGCATTGCACTCAAGGCGTGGACATACCTCAGCCATATTCTCATGGAAAGCATTCATGATAGTAGTGACATGCCAAATGAATATTCCTGAGTTCCAATAGAATTCGTTTCCTTCTACAAACACCTTTGCAAACTCCAGGGCCGGTTTTTCTATAAAAGTCTTGACCTTACAGAAATCACCTTCCCTCTCCTCTTCATCAATCTGAATGTATCCATAACCCGTTTCAGGTCTTGTAGGCTTGATTCCTACATTTACAAGCTTGCCTGATGATGAAGCAAAATCAAGACCTTTGAGAATTGAAGTGCGGAACTTATCTATATTAAGAATCAGCTGATCCGATGGCATAACTACGATAGTGGCATCCGGATTTACTTTCTGTATCAAATATGATGCATATGCAAGTGCGGGAGCCGTATTTCGCCTTTCTTCTTCTATTATAATCTGTCGGTCCTCAATCTCAGGAAGAATAGTCTTCACTATATCCTTATAATCAATATATGTAGTGATGTATATATTCTCCGACGGAACAAGTCCCTTACACCTGTCGAATGTTATGCGCAAGAGAGTTTCGCCTGTACCGAAGAAATCAAGAAACTGTTTTGGCAACTGTTTCCTACTATAAGGCCAGAATCTTCGCCCCATTCCACCTGCCATAATTATGCAGTAGTAGTTATTGTTCATGATAATATAGTTTGTGTTATTTTTACTATGCTAATATAAGGATTATTTTATAAAACCGGAGTTTAATTGTTTCTAAATAGTGTTAGACATAAAAAATATTGCATTTTTTCTTCTAAATCTATTGCAGATATGAAAATTATGTTTACCTTTGCAACGCAAAAGAAAAACAGGCAAGCCCAGATGGCGGAATCGGTAGACGCGCTGGTCTCAAACACCAGTGGAGTAACATCCATCCCGGTTCGACCCCGGGTCTGGGTACAGAATAAAAGGCTAAGTACTTATTTATTAAGAACTTAGCTTTTTTATTTATTCGATTTTTCCCCACTTTTTCCCCACATATGTAATTTATATGGATAAACAAGCAATAATAACTCGTTTAAGCACATTGGATTTAAGTAAATATCCTTATTTTGAAATAAAAGAATTAATACGTGAGTTGGGAATCGTAGGGTTTATTAAGTTTACTTTACACCCTGGTAAGATAATCACAAGGGCTCGCTGCGACGGAAACCTTAAAAAAGTTTCTGATTTATCTTATAAACCTCAACAATTCAATAAAACATGCCAAAGAGCTAGTACGCCGATAAATACGATGTTCTATGGTTGTATTGTACCAGAAGAGCAATCTCTTAAAGATACTCTTTATATTTCAGCAGTAGAAAGTTCATCGCTAATAAGAGGAGGTACGGAAACTAGCGGAAGTGAAACTATCACTTATGGGAAATGGGAAGTTACAAAAGATATAAATCTTCTAATAATAGTACATAAAGATTGTTTTAAAGATGTCCAAAACTCATTGTTAGAAGAACTTAAAACAACTTATAATCAATTTTTAGAAAGTTGTCCAGATTTAGCTGCAGATATAGATATTTTTTCTAAATATTTTGCTGGAGAATTTTCAAAGAAAAATGAGCCTGGAGCAGATTACAACTACTTAATATCAGCTATATTAACTGAGGTGGTTACAACAGAACATAATTTTGATGGGGTTATGTATCCTTCAGTGCAAGCAGGAGGTGAATATGGCTTTAATGTAGCTATTACTCCTAAATCTGTAGACACAAAAATGAAGTTAGTCCTAGCATATGAAACTCACTTGATAAAAAATAGAGAACAGGTTTATATTGGTGGAAAAAGCAAACGAGGAACAATTTTACCAGATTCCACAATTTTTTATGAAGATATAGTTGAATAAAAGTAAGATTATTGAAGAATAAACAGAATAAGACATTTATTATCGAATAAAGAGAGAATTATTCATTTTGAAATTCCATCTTTATTCGATATAAATTTATTTATTAAGACCTTGAAGTTCAATCATTTTCTTTTGAACTCCCAATCCTATTTTTTCCATCATATCGTCTTGATTCATGTCGTCAGGGAAAGTAAATCGTAAGCTAAATTTCCCAAAAATCGGATTGTTTGATACATCATAGTCAATCATTACAATATTATTAGGACACTGTTGAATGTGAAAAATAGTATCTCCTCCGTAATTAGAAACTCCAACTCTAATATATGTTCGGGTTTCTGTTATTATTTTACAATCTTTGTGTCCTTCCAAAATATGATTAATTAATTGAGAATATTTCAACCTCATACCTCTTTCTGCTTGAACACTTCCAATAGCTTTTCCAGAACTCTCTCCAAACTTATAAATTACAATCACTAAGATTATAATTAATATAACTACCCACATAGTTAATATATTTATAGCTCATTTATTTTATAGCCTGTTTTTTTCTCTAAAATAGAAGCACATTCTTGTTCAGAAAATCCCAATTTGTCATATACTCCTAAAAGAACTCTAATAGCATTAGAAGATTTACCAACTGCAGCGATACAGTAGAAAGCCCAAAAGAGTTTTTCCAAAGCCTGTCGATTAGCTCCCCTCAAAGCATTTACCATATCATTCATATCTGAAAACATAGAACGTGCAGCTTGCGTTTGAGCTCCTGTAACTCCCATTTCACGACCTTCTACACTCATGATATGGTTGATCTTGTCTAATTCATGAGGCAGTCCGGAACAAGAACCACCAAATACTATCATTAGATTCATTGCTGCTAACTTTTGATTCCATGTTAAACAGTCATACGGTGTAGATGGTTTAGATGTTTTTTTAAAAAGATTTCTGAAATCCATTTTACTTATTTTTTTATGTTACTGTTTCAGCTCAAAACAGTATATTTATAAAAAAAAGCGTGAGCCGAGTTGCTACATCTTAATTGGAGGTCCCGAGAAAACCTAATGAGCAGATACAACAATAGCAGCCCACGCTATATGCGTGAGAACCACTATGCTATCCTTGCTCATTTGAAAATTTCTCAGGTTTCCAATTACAAGATAAGCATAACGCTTCTTTTAAATCTTAAATATCATATTGGATGGAGTTGTCTCAATCCAGTTACAAAGGTAGCGAAACTATCTGATAATTTGCACTATATATTTATAATTTTATGCCACGGCTTTTCTTTTCTTCTTGTTGCGGTACTCTTGTTCCGTATCTAAGCCTGTGCCATTGTTCCCTGAACCAGTCGGCAATCGGCTTCCTGTTTATAGTTAGGTTCAGCCTGCTTTCATCGTCAGGGTCATTTTCCACCCTTAAAATATCATCC
>NZ_DXVR01000094.1:8164-10436 GCF_019417265.1 Bacteroides sp. | reverse complement strand
CAAAAAAGAAGCGTGGAACTGTATGCCACACTTCTTTATGTACAGGCCCTGAGAAAACCTTCGTGAACAGATGTGGGAATAACAGCCCCACGCATATGCGTGGAGACCATTACGACCTCTCTTGTTCACTTTAGAAGTTTCTCAGGCTTCGTACATACAAGAAGAAGACATAATGCCTCTTTTTTCGATATGTTTTATATAGGATTTTATATCCGATGCAAAGGTAATAAATTCAAATTAGAAAACAGTAAAAAATATATATAATTGTATATAAAATGAATGAAACTCTAAAAATGTTCAAAATAATAATTTATTCTATCATTTTCTTATATTTTCTCTGTTTCGCTCTTTCATGATCTGTTAAGTTATATTTATAAAAACACATTGTGATTTATAGAACATATCAACTCTTTTATAACTTTATAATCCGAAATTTTGAACTTTCGTCAGTTTGATTTGTCTCTTTTTTATATATACAAATCCATTATTCCTTTGGAAAATTTAAAAATCAGCCGATTTATTTCTTTGGATTTTTCAATTCTCATTATTTAATGTAAGCTGTACCCTGTTTTCTCAATCCCTATAAATACCACATTTATTTGGTTATATCGGAAAAAATCACGAAAATTGCATGATATTTAACGATTTTATAAGCTTATACTGACAGAGAATGATAGTTTGCATAGCCGAAAAGCCCAGTGTGGCAAGAGATATAGCGGAAGTGCTTGGCGCACACAATAAGAAGGATGGTTTCATAGAAGGAAACGGATATCAGGTGACATGGACATTCGGACACCTGTGTACGCTGAAAGAGCCGCACGAATATACTCCGCAGTGGAAATCGTGGTCGCTGGCAAGTCTGCCGATGATACCGCCGCGCTTCGGGATTAAGCTGATAAACGATTCAGGCATAGAAAAGCAGTTCAAGATAATAGAATCGTTGATGCAGAAGGCGGATATGATTATAAACTGCGGTGATGCCGGACAGGAAGGGGAACTGATACAGCGATGGGTGATGCAGAAAGCCGGGGCGAAATGTCCGGTGAAGCGTCTGTGGATTTCGTCGCTTACGGAAGAGGCTATCAGAGAGGGATTTGCAAACTTGAAGGATCAGTCGGAATTCCAGCCTTTGTATGAGGCTGGACTCAGCCGTGCGATAGGCGACTGGACGCTTGGTATGAACGCCACACGACTTTATACCCTTAAATACGGACAGAACAAGCAGGTACTGTCTATCGGGCGTGTGCAGACTCCTACGTTGGCTCTTATCGTGAAAAGGCAGCAGGAGATAGAGAATTTCGTGCCTAAACAGTATTGGGAACTGAAAACTTCGTACAGGGATACTGTGTTCTCTGCCATAGTGCGCAAGAGTGATGAGGAACTGGCAGAAGAGGCTGCCGCTGAAAAGGAGAATCCGCAGCTGAAAAAGAAAACTCCTGCAAAGGAGGATGCCAACAGGGGTATTCCGCCTATCACCGACCAGGCTACGGGCGAGCAACTGTTGGAACGCATAAAGAACGCTCCGTTTACCATCACCGATATTTCATCGAAGAAAGGTACTGAGGCACCGCCAAGACTTTTCGACCTTACTTCGCTTCAGGTGGAGTGTAACAAGAAGTTCGGTTATTCTGCCGATATGACTTTACAGCTCATCCAGTCGCTCTACGAAAAGAAGGTGGCTACTTATCCGCGTGTGGATACTACTTTCCTGAGTGACGATATATATCCCAAGTGTCCGAAGATTCTTGAGGGACTGAAGGATTATGCCGTATATACGGCTCCTCTGGCGGGCAAACCGCTTATAAAATCGAAAAAGGTGTTCGATAATTCTAAGGTTACGGACCACCATGCCATTATTCCTACGGGTGTGCAGCCGCGTGAGCTTACGAATATGGAGAAAACGGTTTACGACCTTATCGCAAGGCGTTTCATAGCCGTGTTCTATCCGGACTGTAAGTTCTCTACCACTACTGTGATAGGGGAGGCGGATTCGATAGAATTCAAGGTGACTGGAAAGCAAATCCTTGAACAGGGATGGAGAGTGGTGTTCGCAAAGGAACAGCAGTATGATACGAAGGAGAATGACGAGGAGAAGACTCTGCCTGCATTCACGAAAGGGGAGAGCGGATCGCACTATCCTTCGCTTTTCGAGAAGTGGACTCAGCCGCCGCGCCCATATACTGAGGCTACTCTGCTACGGGCTATGGAAACGGCAGGTAAGTTGGTGGAAAACGATGAACTGCGTGATGCGATGAAGGAAAACGGTATTGGC
>NZ_DXVR01000094.1:0-8154 GCF_019417265.1 Bacteroides sp. | reverse complement strand
CTTCTACGCGAGCCGCCATAATTGAGACTTTGTTCAAAAGAAGATATATCCGCAAGGAGAAGAAGAATCTTATAGCTACTCCTACGGGTGTGGAACTGATACAGCTTATTCATGAAGAGTTGCTGAAATCTGCAGAGCTGACCGGTATCTGGGAAAAGAAGCTCCGCGAGATAGAGAAGAGGAGCTATGATGCGGCTACATTCATCAGCGAGCTGAAGCAGATGGTTACGGAGATAGTATATAGCGTGATAAGGGATACGAGCAACCGACGTGTGACCGTCACTTCGGAGGAGGATGTGAAGGCTGCTGCGAAGAAAGGTTCTGCAGGGAAAGATGCGGCTGCGAAATCGGCACCACGAAAGAAAGCGGCTCCTAAAACAGAGAAGGTTGAAGCGAAAACCGGCAGTGCTTCTGCTGCACAAGGCAAGTCGCCTGTAAAGGCGGAAAACAATACTTCCGGAGCGGAATTGTTTGCCGATGATATAGTCGGCAAGGTTTGCCCTTTATGCGGTAAGGGTACCATCATAAAGGGTAAAACTGCCTATGGTTGTTCGGAGTGGAAGAACGGTTGCGGTTTCAGAAAACCGTTCTGACCTCGTCGGGCATATATCCGCTGCGGATTCTCCATTCCTGCGGATAGAGATTGTTCGCGCGGTTTCCTATGTTCTTCACAAAGCCTAAAGGTGTGTCACGGTATGTCACGAGTACATATCCTTTGGGTATTGAGGCATCGAGTGTGACGGCTTCTTTCCTGAGATATGCTATTGCCTGTTCATAACTCAGCTCTGCCTGTGGGAAACTCTCTCTGTTGAGGCTTGTACTCATGGCGAGCGAGTGATGAGGCTGCCAGTCTTTGCCTTTGTTCTCGGCAAGGGTGATGCCGCGATGAAGTATGCGGATGCCGTTACCCTTGTCTTTCAGAAGGTTTTCCAGACTGCTCAGTCTTTGTGATTTTGCCACTGCTGTTGTTCCGTCGATGGAGAACTCAAAATCTTCGCTGTCGCATATCCATGATTTTATTTCGTTGGTTACGGTCAGGGTGTTCTGTCTCTTGTCCTGCTTCTTGTTGTTTTTCTTGCTGCTCTTTCTTGAACTGTAGTCTGACAGAGTGTCGTAGTCTTCGTCCGGTGTACCGTTCTTGCGGAGTACAGCCATGAAGAGGCCTTCGCCTATGGTTCTGTGTGGCAGGAAGCGATAGACCGGGAAGTCATATCCGGCAAGATTGCCTGTAATGTTCCATTCCTCGTTTGTTTCTACAGGAAGTACTTCTGCTCCAAGTTCGCTTGCTATCCAGGCTGCGTTGTCTTCGTTTTCTTCACGGTTAAATGTGCATGTGCTGTAAATCAGCAGTCCTCCGCGTTTCAGGCAAGGCCATATATCGCGGAGTATTCTGCGTTGGCGTTCCCAACATACTCCTACGTTGGCAGGGCTCCATTCTTCTACAGCCACTTCGTCTTTTCGGAACATTCCTTCGCCGGAACATGGTACGTCTGTCAGAATCACATCGAAAAGGGATTCCAACGGTGTGAAGTCCGAAGGGTCGTTGTTGGTTACTATCACTTCGGGATTTCCCCATTTCACTATGTTCTCGGCAAGTATCTGCGAGCGGTTTCGCATCACTTCGTTGGCTATGAGCAGACTTCCTTCGGGGAGGGTGGAGCGGAGTAGGGTGGACTTTCCTCCGGGAGCGGCGCAGAGGTCGAGGGCTATAACCGGCGATTCTACATACCGGCGCAAGGCTCTCTCGAGAAACATGGACGATGCTTCCTGAACATAGTAGCTTCCGGCATGGAACAGTGGGTCGAACGTGAATGTGGGGCGTACGGACAGGTAGTATCCGTCTGTTGTCCAGGGGATATGTTTTGCATCGTCAGGCACAAGTCCGGTCTTTGCTCCATTGATTCGTATGCTCACAGGAGTGTCGTTCTGCATCGCCTCGCATAGGGCATTGCAGTTTTCCTCGCCCATCAGGGCTGCTGTTCGTGATATAAATGAAACGGGGAAATTCATATTCTTCTGTATATATTAATATCTGCAAAGGTAATGTTTTTTCATAATATTTTTTGATTAACTTTGCCATCAAATAAAACTCATAAACTCATGAAGCAATATTTAGACTTACTTCAACGCATAAAGACCGAAGGCGTAAGGAAAGACGACCGTACCGGAACGGGTACTATCAGCGTGTTCGGACATCAGATGCGTTTCAATCTCGAAGAGGGTTTCCCACTCGTAACAACAAAGAAACTTCATCTTAAATCCATTATCCACGAACTCCTCTGGTTCCTGAAAGGTGACACAAACGTGAAGTATCTTCAGGAAAACGGCGTGAGAATCTGGAATGAATGGGCCGACGAGGATGGCAACTTAGGACATATCTATGGCTATCAGTGGCGTTCGTGGCCTACTTACGACGGTAAGTTTATCGACCAGATTTCGGAAGCTGTGGATATGATAAAGAACAATCCTGACTCAAGACGTATCATCGTTAATGCATGGAATGTGGCTGACCTCGGAAACATGAATCTGCCTCCATGTCATATGTTCTTCCAGTTCTACGTGGCTGAAGGACGTTTGAGCCTGCAGATGTATCAGAGAAGTGCCGATACATTCCTCGGGGTGCCGTTCAACATAGCTTCGTACGCTCTTCTGCTTCAGATGATGGCACAGGTGACAGGACTGAAGGTGGGCGATTTCATTCATACTATAGGTGATGCTCATATCTATCTGAACCATTTGGAACAGGTTGATTTGCAGCTTTCAAGGACTCCGCGTCCGCTTCCTGTGATGAAAATCAATCATGACGTGAAGGATATTTTCAGTTTCAAGTACGAGGATTTTCAGCTTGAGAATTATGACCCGTGGCCACACATTGCCGGTAAGGTTTCTGTATAATTATTAACGGACTGATTTTTATGATTTCGATTATTGTAGCTATAAACAAGAATAACGGTATAGGATATAAGAACGAACTCCTGTACTGGCTTCCCAACGACCTGAAGAGATTCAAGACTCTGACTACAGGCCATACCATAATCATGGGACGCAAGACATTTGAATCTCTGCCTAAGGGTGCTCTGCCAAACAGAAGGAATATCGTTCTGAGCAGTCAGGATATGACATTCCCGGGAGCAGAGTGTTTCCATAGCTTTGAAGAGGCATTGGAAGCATGCAAAGATGATGTTGAGGTATTCATTATAGGAGGTGCAAGCCTGTATAAGGAAGCTATGTCTGTTGCCGACCGTCTGTATATCACAGAGATAGACGATTGCGAAAAGGAAGCGGACGCTTTCTTCCCGGAGATATCTCTTGACGTATGGGAAGAAAAAAGTAGAGAATGCCATTCAACAGATGAAAAGCATCTCTACTCATATAGTTTTTGTGATTATGAACGCAAGAAATAATTTTATTCATCATCATTCGCCAGATCGATTATAGGCATCTGGCGTTTGATTGCCTCATGGAATGATATAATTGTTTCCGAACGGGACAGTCCGAGTGGCTGTAGTTTGTCATGAATGATGCTCAGGAGGTGATGATTGTTCTTGGCGTAGATTTTTATAAACATATCATACTGTCCTGTAGTGAAATGACATTCCACTACTTCCGGAATCTTTTTCAGTTCTTCTGTTACTGTGTCAAACTGTGCAGGATCTTTAAGATATAATCCTATGTATGCACAAGTTTCATAACCGATTTTCTCCGGGTCAATTATAAATTCAGACCCTTTCAAAATACCAAGATATGTGAGCTTCTGAATTCTCTGGTGTATTGCAGCACCGGAAACATTACAAGCTCTTGCAACTTCCAAAAAAGGGATACGTGCGTTTTCTGCTATCATTTGCAGAATCTTTTCATCCAAACTGTCCAACTGATGATGTGCCATTTCTAAAAATTTTAATTTATACAAAGGTAGTATTTTTATTCAAACTACATTAATAAAGTTCGTATAATTGTTTTATATTTAATTATCTTTGTGACAGATAGTTTATTCTTTTTATATATATTATACACAAAACCACATTTTAATTATTATGACAAAAGCTTTTTTATCATTTTTCTTAGGATGCACGCTGTGTTCTTCTGTTAATTCTCAGGAGTTTGAGAACTTTTTTATAGATAAAACACTCAGAGTTGACTATTTGTTCACGGGTGATAAAAAAAATCAATATGTTGTATTGGACGAGTTAAAGAGTTTCGATGGCTGGGCCGGCAGAAGAAAGCATCTCGATGAATTGCCTTTGGCCGGAAACGGCCAGATAACCGTGAGGGATAAGGAAACGGGAGTCGTGATTTATAAAAATTCATTTTCAAGTCTTTTTCAGGAATGGCTGGGGGAGGCTGAATCGGCAACACTAAGCAAAGGATATGAGAATACATTTCTGATGCCTTTCCCGAAAAAGGAGGCATTGGTTACGGCTGATTTGTTTAATGCACGACAGGAGATATCGGCTTCTTTCACTCATACTGTCAATCCGGATGATATATTGATTAGAAGTACAGGTGTTAAGAATATAACTCCTTATAAATATCTGATGAATAATGGCTCGCCGGACAAGTGCATCGATGTAGTTATAATGGCCGAAGGATATACAGAATCAGAAATGGATACATTCTATCGTGATGCGCAGAAAGCTTGTGACGCTATTTTCACACATTCTCCTTTCAAGGAAAACAAGCATCATTTTAATGTACTGGCCGTCGCTTCCGAGTCCGCAGACAGTGGTGTAAGTATCCCGAGAAAGAATGAATGGAAATCTACAGCTGTCAGTTCGCATTTTGACACTTCCTATTCTGACAGGTATCTGACTTCAAGTAGTGTTAAAGATATCCATGATTTGCTTGCCGGTATTCCGTACGAGCATATCATAATTCTTGCCAATACTGATACTTATGGTGGAGGTGGCATATACAATTCTTTTACTTTGACTACTGCCCATCATTCTATGTTTGAACCAGTAGTAGTGCATGAATTCGGACATAGTTTCGGAGGTTTAGCCGATGAATATGCATATACGGATGCGCCAAGTCCTCTGTACCCATACGATGTTGAGCCATGGGAACAGAACATCACTACAATGACGGATTTTGCAAATAAGTGGAAAGATATGATACCTGGAGGAGTGTCTGTTCCTACAAAGGTGACTAAGGAAAATAATAATTCCTGTGAAGAGGTAGGGGCGTACGAAGGTGCCGGTTACAGTATGAAAGGTATTTATCGTCCTACTCCTGATTGCAGGATGCGAACAAACGAAGCAAAAGCGTTCTGTCCTGTATGTCAAAGGGCATTACAGCGTCTGATTGATTTTTATACTAAATAACCAAATAATTGAGTATATATGATTAGATTTTTACCTATTAAGACTTCTGACCCGCAATATGGGTTTGTTGAAGATTTGTTGCATGTATCTTTTCCGGTTGAGGAAAGGAGGGATGACGATATGCAGAGATACAATACGGATAATAATCCTTTGTTTACACCATATCTTATAACTGACGATGAGGTTAATATCGGTTTGATTACGCTTTGGAAGCTTGACGGCTTCTATTATGTCGAGCATCTTGCTACATCACCTGATGTAAGAAATAAAGGTTACGGAAAGGCTATAATGCAGGCTCTGCAAAGAGATTTCAGCGATGCGAGGATTGTGCTTGAAGTAGAACTGCCGGAGGATGAAATGAGTAAGCGACGCATAGGATTTTACGAGAGAAACGGATTTAAGGTTTGCACGAAACCATACGTTCAGCCGCCATACAGAGCAGGTGGAAGTCCAATACCTATGCACATAATGTATTCCGGCGATGAAGCAATAGACGATGTTTTCGATACAATAAAATCAGAGATATACAGCAAAGTCTATTCAGTATAATGCTTTCAATAAGAGAAAAAAAAAGAGTTACCCGATTGAGTAACTCTTTTTTTATTTATCAATTTACTATTACTGACGCTGTGTAGCAGAATAGTTGATTTTCAAAGCGTATGCCTGACGAAGAGCCTGTTTAACCTCCTGTACAATACCCATCTTAGTTTTAGCATCAACTTTTAATGATACTGTCATGAAAGGTTTGTCTTCTTCTTTCATGTTTTCACGTTCCTGATAGATATAATCCTGAACTTCGTTTGATTCAGAGAATTTATCGTTCAACTGGATACGGTCTGTAGTACCCATCTTTTTCTGGAACTCAGGTAAAGGTTTACCTATGTAGATGAAAGAAACCAGTGATTTCTTTTCAAGCTTTTCCAATTCTGTTGCCTGTGGCACTTTAAACTGAACCTTAAGTGTAACCTCACGCATTGTTGTTACAATCATGAAGAAGAACAACATGGTAAAGATAAGGTCAGGCAAAGATGAAGTATTCAACTCCGGCATGCCACGCTTACCTGTCTTGTTAAATTTTCCCATTATTATTTTCCTCCATATTTTTTAGGTTCTGCTTCAGAAATCTTCTGTGGATAATAGTCTATGATAGCTTCTTTTTCTTCGTCAGAACATTCTGCAAATGATTTGCCGAACTGTGCATTTGCCAATTCATTACGCAATTCATTGTATGCAGCAACCAATTCGTTCTGAACCTGAATATAAACATCATAACTTGTACCAACGTCGTTCTGTACAGAAATTACATGCTTTTCAGTAATCATTACATCACCAAAGAATGGAAGAGTCTTCTTATGCTTTTCCGGCATATTAGGATCATCATTCGGATTGGCAATGAATTCTTTTGCTTTGTCTTTAAGTTGTCTTATGTCGAAACCTACTTCTCCGTTAACCATCAACTGGTCATCTTTGTTAAGCTTAACCTGGAGAATGTTTCTTTCCTTAATAATAATATCATCTTTCTGTTCTTCACTTTCTGGTGGAGGTGGCAAACGTCTTGCCAAACCACGGTCAGTGTCCATTGATGTTGTAATAAGGAAGAAGATAAGCAACATAAAGGCAATATCCGCTGTGGAACTTGAGTTAATACCAGGAACTGCTCTTTTCTTTCTTGCCATTTTACTTTCTCTTAATTATTAAACTTCAATATGATATTATTTTTTGAATACACCAAACAAGTTAAGTAGTGTACCCAATGCTGCAATGATGAACAGAACGTAAGTTGAGTAAATCAACATATCGCTAACTTTCAACATTGTTGCATCACTGTATGTATTACCGTCAGCCATCAATACTGGAGCATCTGAACCGATGTTGTAAGTAACGATGAGCAATACAATCAAAAGGATTAATCCAACTAAAGATTTAATTGCACTTGCAGGGTTTTCTTTCAATGAGCCTGCAAATTTAACCAAACCACCTAATAATGTTATTATAACAGCTACTGCAAACATTCCATACATTAAGTATATCAATGTTTCAGTGTGTGCAGGCTCGTTGTATTCGCCTACCGGATTTGTATATCCTACTCCGTAGAACATGCCAAGTACCACCAATATAAGTGCTACGCAGACATAGAAAACGTAGTAAGACATTTTATATGATATCTTAGCCATTGTTCAATTATTTTTTGTATTTCAAGTTGTACTTCATGATCATATCAAGCAATGTGATAGAAGAATCTTCCATCTGGCTTGTGATAAGGTAACCAGCCTGAACACCACCGTAAGATACTACAGAACGTTCAACAACGTCCAAGCCTTCGTCAACTCTCATCAAACCCTGATAGCAGATAGAAGCAACAGGTCCGCGTGTGTTACGGCAGATAGTCTTAGCACCTTCTACATCACCTTTTCCCAAAGCTTCTTCAAGTTTAGCCATCAATTTCTTTGTGTCAACTTCAGCAAGGCTCAAGTAGATGATACGTTCGATACAGAAAGCCAAACCAAGTACCAATGCGATTGCTACCAATGACATGAACGCAGCGTCACCTTCGATGAACTTAGTCTTAAGTTCTTTGTGCATACCACCTTCTTCAACTACTACTGTTTCAGTTTCTGTTGCTGCAGGAGCATCCTGTGCGATAACTGACTGAGTCATTCCGAATGAGAGAACTCCCATTACTGCAAGAATTGCAAATAACTTTTTCATTGTGTGTCTAATTTTTTTAAGATTAATTAATTAATAGTTTATTGTTTATTCTTATTTGTTATTTGATACGTGCGGAGAGAACGGGATTCGAACCCGTGATACGCTTTTGGCGTATACACGCTTT
>NZ_DXVR01000093.1:0-10777 GCF_019417265.1 Bacteroides sp. | reverse complement strand
ATCAGTGGTAATGACATTATAACAGTCAACCAAAATCAGGAAAAGACAATTTATTTACTGTTTATTTACCGTTTAGACGTTGTTTATTTGGCGTTCATCAATCGTTCATCAGCTTACCCGACTTACTCTTAATTATTAATTTTTAATTCTTAATTTAATACATGGCAACAAGACGAATAATCCCGGATGATGATTTCGGCAAGATAGTGATAGGTACGCGCATAAATGCCAGAAACATATCGATGCGTGTGAAGAAGGACGGGCTTTATGTCACTGTTCCTCCGTTCACTAAGACAGACCGTATAATGCAGGTGATAGCCGACTACAGACCGAAACTGCTTGCTTCTTTTACCAAAGCATCTCCTAAGATTATAACAGACGGATTCTCGATTGATGCTCCGTGCTTTAAACTCACCGTTGGGGTGGGAGGGTTGAAGTGTTTCTCTGTACGTCGCGAAGAGGAAGGAGTGATGAAGATTCTATGTCCGCAGAATGTGGATTTCAATTCTCCGCAGACACAGAAACTGCTGAATGCGGCCATTGTGCGTGCCATGAAGAAGAGTGCAGAAGAATTCCTGCCACCTTTACTGAAATTCTGGGCAGATAAATATGGTATGACATACCGCAAGGTGAGGATAACAGGGGCAAAGTCGCGTTGGGGAAGCTGTACATCAAGGGCTGCAATAAGTCTTTCCTGCTATCTTATGTTGCTCCCCGTACATCTTATGGACTATGTGATTCTGCACGAGCTTGCCCATACCAAGGAGATGAATCATGGTTCCGGTTTCTGGAAACTTCTTGACAGCATGACCGATGGTGCTTCCCATCAGCTCAGGGCACAGCTGCGCAAATTCAAGACCGATTTCTTGTAAAACCTTTCTTTGCCCATTTCATGCTGTTCCATCTCTTGACGAATACTGCTGCGCGTATGTTTTCGTCCAAAAGGAAGGCTATCCACATTCCTACCAAGCCCCATCCCCGGTATATGCCGAGCAGATAGCTCAGACCTACGGAAACAGTCCATTGCACTACTACTCCAAGGTAGAAAGGGAAGTTCACGTCGCCGGCAGAACGGAGCGCGTTTGTGGCATAAATGTTTACGGCGCGGCCAATCTCCACAAGGATGTCAATCATCAGTATCGTTACTCCAAGACGGACGATTTCTTCATTGTCGGTTAGCATACTGAATATGGTATGACCGAATACAGCCCAGATACATGAGAGTATGAGGGATACGAGGATGGAAATACGCATGACGAACTTGCCGAGCAGATAGGCAGCACGTATCTTGTTTTGTCCCACAAGATGTCCGATACTGATAGCACCACCTTGAGCCATGGCGATGGCAAACAGATAGACGAACATCACGATGTTTACGGTGTATGTACGTGTGGCGAGCGCATTATTCCCGAGTATGTTTATAAGATAAGTGATGACCACCTGCGAGAAGCTGTAGGACATGTTTTCTCCGGCGGAAGGAATACCGATTTTGAGCAGATTTTTAAGCTCTATCCAAGGGAAAGGTCTGAAAAGAGCAAGAGGGAATTTAGAGATATGTTTTCTGAAGAGTATCACGAAAAGTACTACCATACTTACTCCTCGTGCGATGGAAGTGGAAATGGCGGCACCTTCTGCTCCCATAGCCGGAAAACCGAATTTACCAAAAATCAGTATATAGTTTCCAACGATGTTCATAATGTTCACAAGAACGGTGACAAGCATAGGATAAATAGCCTTGTTGGCACTGCGGAGTGAGGCTGAGATGGTGAGAGATATTGCCTGGAAGAAAGCGAAAGCACCTACTATCTCCATGTAGCCTATACCATATTGTAGAAGCTCCGGACGAAGCCCCATCCAGTCGAGAAGTGTCACTGCCCCGAAATGCAGTATGGCACTGACCAGCAGACCTACAACGAGATTCAGCAATAGTGATACTCCTACCACCTGTATCATCTTCTGTTGCAGTTTAGCACCGAGATACTGCGAGCAAAGTACTGATGTACCGATGTTGATAACCTCGAATATGAGGAATGCGAACATCACAATCTGATTTACTACACCCACTGCTGCCACACTCTCGTCCGAGTATTGGCTCAACATTACGGTGTCTATGGCTCCTAACATCATAATCAGGAGCGTTTCAATAAAAATAGGGACTACCAGTTTGGTAAGTCCCTTTTTGATATTTGTCTGTTGAATAACTTTTTCCACTTTTTGTCAGAATTTTTTCCGCTGCAAAGTTACGTCATTCTTTCAATATGGTGTATTGATGTATGTCAAGTTATTTTCAGATACAGCTTTCTTTAATAGCATTTATCACAGCAGAGGTGAAACCTTCGTGTTCGAGGCGGTTCAGACCTTTGATTGTGATTCCTCCCGGAGTAGTCACCTTTTCTATCTCTGTGGCCGGATGTGACGAATCGTTTTTCAGAAGAATCTGTGCCGCACCAAGCATAGTCTGTGCTACCATTTTCTTGGCTTCCTGAGGCTTGAATCCCAATTCGATTCCTGCCTGCATGGCTGCCTGTACGTATTTCAGCACATATGCTATTCCACATGAAGTGAGAGCTGTTCCTGCAGGGAATAGCTTTTCTTCTATCAGGACTGCAACTCCCATCTCGTTGAACAGTTTCATCATAATATCAATCTGTTCGGCAGAAGCATTTCTTGATGCAACGAGAGTCAGACTTTCGTTTATTGCAATGGCTGTATTGGGAATGACGCGGAAAATAGGCATCTCCGGGTCTACGAAATGTGCCAAATCTTCGAAAGTAAGTCCTGCTGCTACAGATACAAGAATCTGTGGCTGGCGCAGACGCAAAGGTTTAAGCACCTCTTCCATCTTCCACGGCTTGACAGCAAGGACTACTATGTCTGCACCGTCGGCAGCTTCCTTATTACTGTTTGTCGTATTGATTTCGGGATATTCTTCCTTCAGTTTCTCCAACTTTGCATTGCTCGGATTCGACACTGTTATGTCGCTTGCGTCTACATACTGTCCGTGTGCCAGGCCGCGTGCTATAGCACCGCCCATGTTTCCTGCACCGATAATTGCTATTTTCATACTTTTCTGCCTTATTTTACTACATTGTGAAGTCTTTCCAGGAAGTCGTCAGCTTCTGCTATGCTCAGACAGAGAGGAGGCAACAGACGGATAACATTTGTTCCGCTTACACCGGTAAACACTTTCTGTTCGAAAAGAAGTTTGTTGCGGATTTCCTTGATAGGTTCTTCAAACTCCATACCAATCATAAGTCCGAGTCCGCGAAGTTCCTTTATTCCCTTGAAGGATTTGAGTTCTTCCATAAGGTGTGCACCTACCTTTGCAGCATTCTCGATAAGGTTTTCTTCCTTCATCACATCGAGAACAGCTATTGCAGCGGCACATCCCAGGTGATTGCCACCGAAGGTAGTGCCAAGCTGTCCGTACACCGGAGTGAACTTAGGACTGATAAGTACGGCAGCCATTGGGAAACCGTTTGCAATACCTTTGGCTACAGTAATCATATCCGGCTTGATACCCATGTGCTGGTGAGCGAAGAACTTGCCGCTTCTGCCATAACCTGACTGTATTTCATCGAGGATAAGAACTGTGTTTGTTTCGTCACACATATGGCGCAGCTCCTTCATGAACTCAGCATTTGGTACCTGAATTCCGCCCACACCCTGTATTCCTTCGATGATAACAGCGCATACGTCACCCTTTGAAAGTTCGGCCTTTACAGCTTCTGTATCGTTTAGAGGGAGATATGTTACATGTCCGTTATCGTTTATCGGAGCAATGATTTTAGGATTGTTTGTCACTTCCACAGCCAGTGAAGTACGTCCGTGGAAAGCCTTTGCAAATGAAATGACTCTTGTGCGTCCGTTATAGAATGAAGCTAATTTCAATGCGTTTTCGTTGGCTTCGGCACCGGAGTTGATTAGAAACAACTGATAATCATCGTAACCACACATTGCTCCGAGTTTTTCTGCAAGGTCCTTCTGGAGTGTGTTGATTACAGAGTTTGAATAGAAGCCTAATTTAGCTACCTGATTGCTTACGGCTTCCACGTAGTGCGGATGTGCATGTCCTATTGATATAACGGCATGTCCTCCGTACAGGTCAAGATATTCATTGCCATTCGCGTCCCACACGTGACAGCCTTTGCCTTTAACGATGTTTACGTCGAAAAGGGGATATACGTCGAAGAGGGTCATAATTTTTTAGTTTTTAGTTGTTAGACTTTTTAGCTGTTAGTTTTTAGCTGTTGGTAGCTTGAACTAATAACCAACAACTAAAAACTAACAACTAATATTAAAACGCACTTGGTTTCAATCTCAGTCCCACTGTTTCCTCAAGGTTGAACATCAGGTTCATGTTATGCACTGCCTGACCGCTTGCACCTTTCAGAAGATTGTCGATACATGAGATGATTAGAAGCTTGTCGCCATGTTTCTCTAAGTGGAGCAGACACTTGTTGGTGTTTACCACCTGTTTCAAGTCAATATTCTTTTCAACAATGTGTACGAAAGAATCTTCAGCATAATAGTCTTCATACATCTTTACCAATTCTGAAAGTTCCACTTTAGTCTTTACCACTATAGTTGCGAAGATACCTCGTGCGAAGTCGCCACGGTAAGGAATGAAATCTATCTCAGAATCGAAACTGTTCTGAAGCTGGCAGAGTGACTGCTTGATTTCAGGAACATGCTGATGCTGGAACGGCTTGTAGATGCTCATATTGTTGTTACGCCAGCTGAAGTGGCTTGTAGCACCCGGCTTTACTCCGGCACCTGTACTACCTGTGATGGCATTAACCATGACATCATCGTTGAGCAGCAGGTTCTTTGCCAATGGCAGAAGGCCCAACTGGATACAAGTGGCAAAACATCCCGGATTGGCTACATGCTTGCTATGGCAGATAGCGCGTCTGTTCAGTTCCGGCAATCCGTAGATGAAATCATGGTCGTTGCTCTTGATGCGATAATCCATAGACAGGTCGATAATCTTCAAGTCTTCAGGTACGTTGTGGCTGTCCATGAACTTCTTTGTGTCGCCATGTGCTGTACAGAAGAAGAGAACATCTATCTCGTCTAATGGAAGTTCGTCTGTAAATGTAAGTTCGGTTTCGCCGTACAGACCTTCGTGAACATCTGTAATCTTGTTTCCGGCGTTGCTCGAACTGTTGATAAATACTATCTCTACTTCAGGATGGTTGATAAGCAGACGAATAAGTTCGCCTGCCGTATATCCTGCACCACCTATAATTCCTACTTTTATCATACGTCAGCCTCGTCTTTATGGTTAGCATAATAGGCTCTGAGCGGAGTAGAAAGAACCTTGATGAATCCTTTTGCATCGTCGGCTGTCCAGCCTTTCTGCATTTCACCGTATTCACCGAACTTGTTCTTAACGAGGTCATCCTTAGAATCAACGCCTACAGTTGAGAAACAGTAAGGACGCAATTCGAGAATAACTGTACCGTTTACGTTACGCTGGCTTTCTGTCAGCATAGCTTCGATGTCGCGCATAACAGGTTCCAGATACTGGCTTTCGTGGAGGAACATACCGTACCAGTTGGCAACCTGGTCCTTCCAGTACTGCTGCCATTTACTCAAAGTATATTTTTCGAGGAACTTGTGTGCACCGATGATAAGCATAGGAGCAGCAGCTTCGAATCCTACACGTCCCTTGATACCGATGATAGTATCACCCACGTGCATATCGCGGCCAATACCGTAAGCAGCACCGATTTCTTCTATCTTCTGGATAGCCTTAATCTTGTCGTCGAAGTGCTCGCCGTTTACAGCGCAGATTTCACCTTTCTTGAATTCAAGTCTGAGTTCTTCCGAACCTGTCTTTTCTACCTGTTTCAGATATGCGCTTTCAGGCAATCCCTGAGTAGAGTCCAGAATTTCTCCACCACAGATAGAAGTACCCCAGATACCTACGTTGTAAGAGTATTTCAGTTTTGTGAAGTCTGCTTCGAAACCATGTTCTTTCAAGTAGTTGATTTCGTATTCACGACTCAAAGCCATATCACGTGTAAGGGTGATGATTTCAACACCCGGAGCCATCACAAGGAAAGTCATGTCGAAACGAACCTGGTCGTTACCGGCTCCTGTTGAACCGTGAGCGATGGCGTGTGCACCGATTTCGTTTGCAAAACGTGCAATAGCCAATGCCTGGAAGATACGTTCAGAACTTACAGATATAGGATAGGTTCCGTTACGGAGTACGTTTCCGAAAACCATATATTTCAGACTCTTTTCGTAGTATTCCTGAGTTACGTCAAGAGTTACATATTTTACAGCTCCAAGCTTGTATGCATTCTCTTCGTTCTGTTTCAACTGTTCCGGGCTGAAACCACCTGTGTTTGCACAGGCTGCATATACTTCATATCCTTTTTCTTTTGCCAGATACATTACAGTGAACGATGTGTCAAGACCACCGCTGAATGCTACAACTACTTTTTTCTTTTCCATATATGTATGTGAGTTTTAGTTTTAGAAATTATTTACTTTGTCGTCCTGATGAAAGGCAGGGTCGTATAACATGGCTGTACAGATACAGAATTTTCTGTTCTTTGCCATCAGAATTTCGTGGTTTATGCAACCCTCACATCCTTTCCAGAAAGCTTCATCGTCAGTAAGCTCGTTGAATGTTACAGGTACATAGCCTAATTCTGTATTCATTTTCATTACGGCAGCTCCTGAAGTAAGACTGAAGATTTTTGCCTTAGGCCAACGCAGACGTGCAAGGGTGAAAGATGCATGTTTGATTCTCTTTGCAAGTCCCAGACCACGATATTTCGGGTGTACGATAAGTCCGGAAGTAGCTACATACTGTTTGTTTCCCCATGATTCGATGTAGGTAAATCCTGCCAAATCATCTCCGCACAATGCTATTATAGCTTTACCTTCTTTCATTTTTGTGGCTACATATTCATGAGTACGTTCTGCTATACCTGTTCCACGTACTTTTGCAGCCTCTCTTATGGTGTCGAGTATATAATCCACATATTTTTCGTGTGAAGCGTCTGCCACCATTACGTCTATTTGTTTTTCCTTTTCCATCGTTTTATATATTGTTCCTTCAGCTATAATTTTTATTAGTTGTTTCAATTAATGTTAGGTATTATTTGTCTTAGAGTTTCCATGACATCCTGGCGCGAATAGCCTTCTCTGATTACCATCATAATGGTGTCGTCGCCTGCTATTGTTCCTAATATCTCTACGAAATTATGGTCGTCGATGTCATATGCCAGACTGCTTGCGTATCCAGGTCTTGTCTTGATTACTGCAATGTTTCCGGCAAACTCTATTCCCATGAACCCGTTATGGCGCATCATCTCCGTTGCTCCCGGCGGATTTGCCATGCGTTTGTACATGGTATTGTTCGGGAGTACGTATACATAGTTTCCGTTCATGCTGGCTGCCTTGGCTACTTTCAGTTGCTTCAAGTCTCTCGAAAGTGTAGCCTGCGTAAGACTGAATCCTTCTTTGGTCAGTTCCTGAAGAAGTTCATCCTGGCTTCCGATTTCTTTAACGGAAATAATCATTTTTATGGCATCAAGCCTTGTACTCTTACTTTTCATTGTATAATTATTCTATAATGAGCGCAAATATACATCTATTTATTGTAATACATGCATAAAAACAGATTTTTTTGCGATTTTATTCGTAAAAAATGTGAAAAGTATGCATAAATAATCATTTGTGCGGTATATGTATAAGTTTTTTGTAACTTTGTACAAACGATATATAATAATAAGGTATATGAATTACGCACTACTTGAAACAGGTAAGGATCCTATGGGAAATGCCATATACGATTACTTCGATAAAGGTCAGGCCGGGAAACTTAGAGTTTTCTCGCCTCAGTTTGATGAAGATGAAATACCTGTTGATACACTGTTTCGTGAGTATGACGAAATGCCGGAGCTGGAGAGAAAGGCTCTTGACATGGCTGAGGGTAAGATATTGGATGTAGGTGCCGGTAGCGGCTGTCATTCGGTTGCCTTGCTGGATATGGGTAAGGATGTTGAGGCCATAGATATATCTCCGCTTTCTGTCAAGGTGATGGAGGAGAGCGGTATCAATGCTCGTCTGGTAAACCTGTTTGACCCTTCGTTCGTAGGAGGATATGACACTATACTGATGCTAATGAACGGTTCCGGAATAATCGGTTCTTTACAGAATATGGAAACTTTCTTCACCCGTATGAAAGAACTGTTGAATCCGGGTGGCTGTATTCTCATGGATTCGAGCGATTTGAAATACCTGTTTGAGGATGAGGACGGAAGTATGCTTATTGATTTGGCAGCCGATTATTATGGTGAGATAGAGTTCAGTATGCAGTATAAGCAGATAAAAGGTGAGCCCTTCAAGTGGTTGTATATTGATTATGAAACTCTGAATTTTTATGCATCTCAGTACGGCTTCAAGACTGAACTTATATGTAGCGGAGAGCATTATGACTATCTGGCAAAACTTACTTTAGTGCTCTAATTTTCATTAATACTTTTATTTCTACTATACCCGTTTGGGTATAAATAACTATTTAGAATGATAAATTATACCCTAAAAGGTATAATTGGTCGAATGAATTATTATATTTGTACCCGAAAGGGTATAATTATGGAATATACGGTAATAGCAGATTTCGTAAAAGAGATGCGTCGGCAGTTCGGATTGACTCAGGTTGATTTGGCTGACAAGTCTGGAGTAGGGTTGCGCTTTGTGCGTGATTTGGAACAGGGCAAACAGACCTTGCGTATGGATAAGGTAAATCAGGTGCTCAGTCTTTTCGGCCGTCAAGTGGGACCGGTGGAATTGAATTTCCAAATAAAGGAGAATAAATAATTAGGGTAAGTTTATCTTGAAATTTAGGTGATTCATGATGATGTAATAACGAAATCAATAAAAATCATACCTCATTTCACTTTCACATCTTTCACACACACACAACTTTCTGCTTGAAAATAGATGATTTTGGTTTTATTTGTAAATGCCTCCCTAATGTATAAAAAGAACAATGCAAAATGGGCGTAAATCTATATTGTTTGACAGCTGTCAAACACATGGACGACAGCTGTCAAACGTACGACTGACACGTGTCAGACAATTGTCCGACAGCTGTCAGACAACATAGAATTTTAAGCAAAGTAACATTATTGTTTCTATGTGGAGACGCAAATTTCAAATTATGAGTTCAAAATTTTTCAACATATCATCTTCAATTTTATTATAATATATTGAAATGCTTCAAAGCATTAATAATACCGTCATCATCCACAGACGAAGTGATATAGTCGGCTGCAGCCTTTACTGTGTCCGATGCATTACCCATGGCAACACCTATTCCTGCATGTTCAAGCATGTTGATATCGTTTCCGCCATCACCGAAAGCCATAGTTTCTTCAAGCTTTATGCCGTAATGCTTTATAACTTCATCTATACCGCGGCTTTTGCTTGTGCTTCTGTTTATGATATCTGCAAATAGAGGATGCCATCTCATCGTTTCGCAGTGAGTAAGTATCTTGCCGAAAATCTCTTCATCGGCTTCTGTAGGGAAGTAGCCCATAATCTGGAGAATATCTTTCCCGAGTGCTTCTTCTCCCGGTTTTACAGGAGGAATCGAAATCTCTATAAGTTTGGCTATGTCTTCCACAGCCTTATCCACTTTTGTGATAAACCACTGATTGTCGTGTACAAAG
Source organism: Bacteroides sp. (assembly GCF_019417265.1). GTDB lineage: Bacteria > Bacteroidota > Bacteroidia > Bacteroidales > Bacteroidaceae > Phocaeicola. The sequence goes on along the minus strand of NZ_DXVR01000093.1, from coordinate 1,076 downwards.
ACGAACGGATAGTCGTGGTTTTTAGTATATTCCACAACTCTTTCTATATCTTCGGCTGGTATCAGTCCCTTGTATATATCCTTATGGTCGGCAGTAAAGCAGTGGGCACCGTTCAGGGTTATATATCCGTCGAATTCAAGATCTTCAAGATTGTTTATAAGTAATTGGGGGCGTCCTGTAGCGATAAATACCTTTATACCTTTTTCTCTTAACTCTTTAAGTGCCTGTTTGGTTGATTCCGGTACTCTGTGTGTCTTGAACGAAACCAATGTTCCGTCGATGTCGAAAAATATAGCTTTAATCATAAAAGTCCAATTGTAATTTAGTCAGGCAAAGTTATCAATAAAAACTGATATCAGAAAAAATGTAGTATGGTTATTGATTGACTGACGCTTTGCTGAATGTTTATCTTTCATAATACATGGTATGATATTTCAATTGTATAAGATGGTGTTAGATGTAAAAATAATTGCGTTTTTATTTGGTTTATAAAATAAACTGTTTTATATTTGCAGTGTAAAGAAGATAAGTCTTCTTTTTTAATAAATATATGGTTTATTTTATAAACTAATTTATATATGAATAAACTGATAAACGCGAAATGAGCTTTTTGTACAAAAATGTCCATATAGAAGTGTAGAACATTAAAAAATTTATTGTGTATGAAAGAAAATCTATTTTCGGAGAAAGACAGTTTGGAACTGATTTCCCAGATGTTAAAACAGACAAAGCAGAATATGGAAGTTGGAAGCGGCAATGTTTTCCTGTATTATGGTTATTCGGCTTTTATTATTTCTCTTGTTGCGTTCGCTATGGTTTATTTCACTGCCAATCCGTTATGGGCAGCTTTATGGTTTCTGATGTTTGTTCCGGGTATAGTGATGAAGATCAAGGACAGAAAAGAGAAGCCTCAGGTGGTGACATATATGGAAAAGGCTATAGCAAATACATGGTCCGTTATAGGCTCAATGTTCTTGTTGACTATTATTGCTATAGTTCTTTTCGGTTTCCATACCGGAATATTTATAGTCAAAAGTAATTGAATTGCGAAAAATTCCCCCAAAAGTATTACCTTT
>NZ_DXVR01000092.1:0-11056 GCF_019417265.1 Bacteroides sp. | reverse complement strand
CCGATGAGTTTTATAGAGAAAAATAATGCGTGACACAGTTTATTTTACACTACCTAAAATAACGATATCAGAAGGTGGCCACAAGCCACCTTTTATTTTTCCAGTTTCACATAGCCTAAACGGGTGTATCTCACTCCTTTACTTTCGTAATGAGACATAACCTTAGCCGATAATACATGCAACAGTTCACCATTCACAACAACTCTTGAATGACAACTCAACTCATTAGGAGAAAGACTTCGCCCCGCAGCTTTAACAAGAAAGACAAATCTGTTACCATCGCGGTCGGCAGCCAGAATATTCTGGTCTACATAGAAATCGGCCTTATATACATCAACCTGCTTCTTGACATTGATAACCTTAAGCAATAAGCCTTTGATATTCTCTCCTTTTTCACCTACAAAGTGGCTGACAGAAGAAATCCTGTTTTTATGAACTGTGATTTCGAAGTTTATCTTAGCAAACAATCTTGCAATATATATCAGTTTATCAAAACGGTCTGTATCCGGCTTAAACTTATTCGCAAGCCATAGCACATATGACGGTTCTACATAATAAATCTCAGCCAGGCGCTTTCCACGATATTTGCCAAACGAAATAATATCATCTGTGCGGCCATAATACATCTCGAACTCTGAGTTATCACGACACTCCAGTCTGACATTGCAATTCTGAAGAATAGCCATTGCACGTTCCACTGCAGCCTGAAATGTAACGGCAAGCGTCCTTATAAATAATGGCTGCTCATTAGGGAATAATCTCCATAAAGCATAATATGGTCTGAAATCTGTAGCCATGCTTATCGCATAAATCCCATGTACAGACGTTCTGCCATAATTGAAGCTGTCAATTCTGCCGTTATCAAACATAACAACCTCCTTTCATGTTCTTTTACGCAATATAATAAAAACATTTTATATTTATACAATAATGCAACAAAAAAAACGACAGACAATGTACATGCCTGCCGTTTTTATCATAAAATAACTCAGATTTTTATCTCAATCTTTCATATGCCTTTACTAACATTTCGTCCTTACCGATGGCACGTATTGCCAACCAGTCAAGCACAATACCTACAAAAGGCAAACAAACCACCCATGAAGGAACAAAAGTAGATTCACCTTTAAGCATAAACACAAATGTCACCAAAGTAGCATAGTAACCCACTGCCAAGATAATATTAAACAGTGTGAATCTTATCTGCACCATTCTCTTTTTGTACAGGAATATTGTAATCAACGAGATTATCGCAGAAATCATCTGTATAGCAAACAATGCCCATGGCTCATAACTCTCAGTTCCATCCTGTGATATCAGTGAGAGATTTGTAAACTCTGTTATAGAATTGTCAGTACCAATAAAAGAACCGACCGGATTTGAAATTACAATAACAGAAAGAATGGCAACAATTAGAAGATATACAGATTGAATACGTTGTATCATATAGACTATTTATTTTATCAGATTAACAATAAAAAAGCCGCTCCTTTGACGAAACGGCCTCTATCTCTTTTCAAGGAATACTAAAAGGCTCTGTTTATTTAAGCTTTTCTATTTCCTTAGCAGGATTTCTGTAATAAACCTTACCTTCAATATATTCCTGAGTAGCAATCAAAGTTGGTTTTGGAAGTTTTTCATAATAACGAGAAATCTCTATCTGCTCTCTGTTTTCGAAAACTTCTTCCAAATTATCATTATAAGATGCAAACTCCTGAAGTTTCTTTGAAAGATCGTTCTTCATTTCAACAGCAATCTGATTAGCGCGCTTGCCTATGATTGCAACAGTTTCATAAACATTACCTGTGTCTTCACACAGTTCCATCATGTTACGTGTTACGGTGTTGGTAGGAGCATTTGATTTTTTGTAATCCATAATTCGATATTTAATTATAAATGTTTTAATAATCTTCTTCTACAGAGCCAACAAACTTACTGGCTTCCTTAAATATATTCTCTACTTCCTTGGAATATTTACTTTCCGGAAATTCATTCTTGAACGCATAATACTCGTCTATAGTTTCACGCATACGGTCCTCTTTCTTTTCGAGAACACTTTCGCGTGCCATATCATATTTAGCACGGAGTATCAGAATAGACAAGTCTTCACGCAATTTTGTATAAGGATATTCCTTCAGGATATTCTGGGCTGTTACTACAGCTGCAAGATAGTTATTACCCGAACTGGTCATTGACGCATTACCTGTATATGAACCCAAGTCATAGTACAGTTTAGCCGACAGATATTCTTTCTCAACAAGCTTATCCTGCAGCTCAAATATCATGTTCTGTGCAATCTCATGACGTTCTGTTCCCGGAAAATACTCCATATACATCTGCAATTCCTGTATAGCTTTATATGTACTGCTTTGATCCAGTCTTGGTTCCGGAGTGTCAAGATACAAAGCCTTTCCGGAATTAAATCTTGCAAGTTCCGTATAAGTTCCGCGCGGATAAGTCGTGTAATATGTATTAAAATAATGCGAAGCTGTCACATAATCACCCTGATTGAAATATGTCATAGCAAGCATATACAATGATTCTTCACCAAATCTTGTTCCTTTCATGATAGGAATAAGCTCCTCCAGAATAGTTGCAGCCTTACTATTCTGACCTTTGGCAAAATATGCTTTTGCAGCCTCATATTTATATTCATAATCAGTACTTTTCAGTACACTGTTATACTCTCCACAGGAGCTCAGTAATCCTGCAGAAAGGAGAGCCATTACAATATATTTTCTCATATTTATAAAAATAGTTCTGCAAAATTACAGTTTTATTGCGAATAATACAATACGAAAACCAATTTTAATGATATTTTTACTCACAATAAAGCCACTAAGCAAATATTTGTGTACTTTTACAAAATAAAAAAATACTTATATGAACTTTGAGCTTATATCAGAATATAAACCTATGGGCGACCAGCCCGAAGCTATAAAGCAGCTGACGGAAGGTATAAACCATGGAGTAAAGGCACAGACACTCCTTGGAGTGACCGGTTCGGGAAAAACCTTTACTATTGCAAACGTAATTAAGGGAATAAACAAACCGACGCTTATACTCAGCCACAACAAGACTTTAGCAGCACAGTTGTACGGCGAATTCAAGCATTTTTTCCCCAATAATGCCGTAGAGTATTATGTCTCATATTATGACTATTACCAGCCGGAAGCCTATCTGCCGTCAACTGATACTTACATAGAAAAGGACCTCGCCATAAACGACGAAATAGACAAACTCAGACTTGCAGCGACATCCGCACTACTTTCAGGCAGAAAGGACGTTATAGTTGTATCGTCCGTATCATGTATTTACGGTATGGGAAACCCGTCCGACTTCTATGACAACGTAATAGAAATAAAGCGCGGCAAACTATTAGACAGAAATGTATTCCTCAGACGCCTCGTGGACAGCCTCTATGTAAGAAATGACATTGAATTGAACCGCGGAAATTTCAGAGTAAAAGGTGATACCATAGATATCTACCTTGCATATACAGACAATTTACTGAGAGTAATGTTCTGGGACGACGAAATCGACGCAATAGAAGAAATCGACCCAGTTTCGGGACACAAGATGGCAGAATTTGACGAATACAAAATCTATCCTGCCAATCTATTCATGACAACAAAAGAAAGCACTTTAAGAGCCATACATCAGATAGAGGATGACCTGACCAAACAAGTTGCTTATTTTGAAGAATCCGGCAGGCCATTGGAAGCAAAAAGAATCTATGAACGAGTGACATACGATATGGAAATGATTCGAGAATTAGGTCACTGTTCAGGCATAGAGAACTATTCCAGATATTTTGACGGACGCGAAGCCGGAACACGCCCCTACTGTCTGCTTGACTTCTTTCCAAAAGATTTCCTTCTCGTTATAGACGAAAGCCACGTCAGTGTGCCACAGATAAGGGCAATGTACGGAGGCGACAGAGCAAGAAAGAAAAATCTTGTGGAATACGGTTTCAGGCTTCCTGCAGCAATGGACAACAGACCTCTCAAGTTCGAAGAATTCGAAGAGATGGTTAATCAGGTAATATACGTCAGTGCAACCCCGGCCGATTATGAACTGGTACAGAGTGAAGGTATTGTTGTAGACCAGGTTATACGCCCTACAGGACTGCTCGACCCAATAATAGAGGTTCGCCCAAGCCTGAACCAGATAGACGACCTTATGGAAGAAATCCAGCAAAGGATAGAAGTCAACGAACGTGTACTTGTCACAACCCTTACCAAAAGAATGGCTGAAGAACTTTCTGAATATCTGCTTAATAACGGCATTAAATGCAGCTATATCCATAGCGATGTAGACACTTTGGAACGTGTAAAGATTATGGACGAGCTCAGACAAGGCATTCACGATGTTCTGATTGGCGTTAACCTGCTTAGAGAAGGACTTGACCTGCCGGAAGTTTCATTGGTGGCCATTTTAGATGCCGACAAAGAGGGTTTCCTGCGCTCCCACCGCTCATTGACACAGACAGCAGGACGTGCCGCAAGAAACGTAAACGGTAAAGTAATAATGTATGCCGACAAGATAACCGAGAGCATGCAACTTACTATAGACGAGACAAATCGCCGCCGTGAGAAACAGCTTGCCTACAACGAGGAGCATGGCATCACACCTCAACAAATCAAGAAAGTCAGAAGTCAGATTCTCGTAGATAAGGATAGCAATACTGAGAATATCGGTTCTGCACCTAAAGCTTATACTGAACAGACTGAAACTTCATATGCAGCAGCCGATCCAATCGTGCAGTACATGTCGAAAGACCAACTCAAGAAAAGTATTGAGCGAACAAGAAAGCTCATGCAGGATGCTGCCAAGAATCTTGATTTTATCGAAGCTGCACAATACAGGGATGAGCTTATCAAACTGGAGGATATGCTGAAAAACAAGTAATATAAAACAATAATAACAAAATCATAAATTAAGAAAGATGAAAGCTATAAGTAAATTGGTACTGCTTACAGTACTGACTTGTGCATGTACAAGCCAGGGTAACTACAACCTCACTGGAGAAATCAGCGGATTAAGCAATGACACAATATTAGTGATAAAAAGCGACCCTCTGACAAGAAAATCATTAGGGATAGACACGATTGCTGTAAAAGAAAATAGATTTGCGCTGAACACCTCTGATTCTTCATTAATATCATTATACATAATTGAAAAGCCTAAAGGAAACGGTGCCATAAGAATGTCATCAAACCCACCATTTATACTCCTTTCGGGAGAAAAAATGAGAATATCAGGACACATAGATAATCTTACGGCATCAGGTACGGAAATATATGACAATATTAATAAAGCAACAGATATAACTGAGAAGGAAAACGAAATCAGAAATCTTAGTAATCTAATATCTGAAGCATACAGGGAGAAGGACAGTAAGAGAACAGACTCATTGAAAGTTATTTATAAGGAATCAAGTGTACAGCTAAGTTCCCTGAAACTTAATTACATAAAGAACAACCCCGATTCTATTCTTTCAGGATATCTATTCCTAAGTTTAAAGAGTTCTGATGGAACAGAAGCAGAAAAATTGCTCGGAGAAGATATAAAGAACGGTCCGCTTGGGGAACTTATCTCAAAAACAGCTGCTAATTATAGAAAATTCACTGCTATAGAAAGGGCATCCGAAAATATTAAGCCCGGAAAACCTGCTCCAGACTTCAAGCTGAAAAATCTTAATGGCGAAGAAATGACTTTGGCCTCTTTCAATGGCAAATATACACTCCTTGATTTCTGGGGCACATGGTGTGGCTGGTGCATAAAAGGTATGCCTGACATGAAAAAGTATTATGCCAAGTATAAGAATAAGATGGAGATTGTCGGCATATGCTGTAGGGATACCGAAAATAAATGGCGTGAAGGAGTAGAAAATCTCCAATTACCATGGACAAATCTTTACAACGGTAATGATGACGAAATTGTCATAAACTATGCAGTAACCGGGTATCCCACAAAAATTCTAATAGACCCTCAAGGGAAGATAGTTGAAGTTTTTGTCGGTGAGTCAGAAGAGCTGTACAAAAGACTTGACATGCTATTCAAATAAAGACAATACGCCTTAAATGCATATAACAATAGCCACAAAGGAAACATATATCACAGAAAAGTTTCCTTTGTGGCTATCATATTTATACCGATTCAGTTTTCTTATTTTATACCAAGCTTCTTTCTCAATTCCTTATTCAAAGCATCCTTATGCATCATTACATAAACAGTCTTGGCACGTACAAAACTTTCAGACATATTCAGATATCCGCCGAAACGGTTTCTCTCAGTACCCCATGAATTCTTTGTTATATAATATTTGGTACCGTTCCGGTCTTTTGTCAGTCCGGTGATGTGCATCAGATGGTCATCAGTAGTTACAAACGATTCATATCCCGCCTGTCTTATCTCAGGAGTAACATTTACTTCCGGATATGGCTGTTCAAACTTATAAACTTCTTCCAGCCTTTCACCTGTTTTCATATTTTCAAAACGAGCCCTGTCCGTCTGACTGTATTCATCCATTTTTGTAACCTCCGGATTGATGGCAACACCGTTCGTAAACGAGAAACCTTTTTCGCTTACATCGCCATCCCAACATACTGTGTATCCGTTTTTCAATGCATTGTCTGTGGCAGACATCATTTCATCAAGCGGAAGATTATACATTTTCGCATGTTCCCAGTTGTCAGGTATCTCAAGTTCAAACGCCTCATAATAAGGTCTGTGAGTAAAGCTTGTAAGCATTACATAGTCATCCATATTGAGTCCTAAACTCTCTGCAAAACTTTTCGGAGTATATTCCTTGCCTTTGTATGTGAATTTTTCAGGGAGTTTACCCATATATATGTCAAACAGACTGTTCATCAGCTCGTTATATTCCGGACTGCGACGTTTCATTTCAACTGCTTTTCCTGCTATGGCGGACATATAACTCTCGAGTTCACTATGATTATGAGTCTTAGAATCGTAGTTTATTCCACCGTACACTTCTTCAGGCACGATACCTACCTGCTGAAAAGCAGTCATCCAGCTTGGAGAAATACTACCCTGGCCTATATTACCCTTTCCGCGACGGAGATAGTTGTCTGCCAACTGATTCATATATTTTTGTCTGACAATAAACATTTCAGACAAGTCATACTCCCCTTTTCCCATTCTGAGGAGTTCAGATTCCATAAATGATGTTGTCGCAAAACACCAGCATGTACCGGTCGTAGCCTGATTCTTTACTGAAGTTGCCTTGTTTGACACTATATCAGTAAACTGATATCCCTTAGATTCCTGTGCCATAACGGCAGAAGACGCGGCAATTAATGCTACAAACGTCAAATTTCTCACTCTCATCTCTCAATCTTTTAATATCAAAAAACAATAATCTTTTACAATGTGAATTTTATAGGATGCAAAGGTATACAAAAAACAGATTTTTCACTCATTGTTAAATAAGAAAGATTATTATTGGAGGAAACATAAAACGAAATGTTGTTAAAACAATAGAAATTTCCACTCAGTGAACAGCCGGTGAACACTTAATAAACAACAAATGAAAGCTCTCATTGCAGTTCGGCAACCGTTCACTGAATGTTCACCGGGCGTTCTCTGAAAGATTTACCTGACTAATGATGAATCTTTAAGTTTGGTTCTATAGTACCAGAACCCTACAATATCAGCCAACGCCCATCCTATAGGCACAGACCACCAAATACCGGTATAACCGACTGATGGAATAGAGGCCAAAACATATGCCAATATTACACGCGTACCTAAAGAAACGACAGTCAGCACTACTGACATTGAGGGCAATGCGACAGCACGATAATATCCATAAAGAAGAAACAGAAATCCTATACCTATATAAAAACTGCCTTCTATACGCAGATATTCCACACCGATCTCAATGATTTCAGTTTCTGCAGGAGAAACAAAGAAAGCCATAAGCCACGGCGACAAACAGAATACTATAAACGATACAAACAAAGAGAAAACAGTAGTAATGTACACGGCACTACGGATTCCATTACGGATACGTTCCTTGCGTCCTGCACCAAAATTCTGCGCTATAAAAGTAGAAAAAGCATTTCCGAAGTCCTGAACAGGCATATATGCGAACGAATCAATCTTTACAGCAGCTGCAAAAGCTGCCATTACAGCCGTCCCGAAACTGTTTACAAGCCTCTGTACCATAAGAATACCGAAATTCATAACAGACTGCTGAACAGCCGTAAGAAACGAAAATGACGTTATCCTGCGCAATGAACGACCACTGAATACACAATCCTTTCTGCGCAAACAAAGTTCCGGAAAATTCCTATTAGTGTAAATCCATAGACCGACAGAACCTATGATTTGGGAAATGACAGTGGCTAATGCCGCACCTTCTACACCCATGCCAAATGAAACCATCATAATAACATCAAGCACTATGTTAAGAACAACAGATATGGCAAGGAAAATCAACGGTGCAAATGAATTACCTACAGAACGGAGCAGAAATGCATAAAAATTATATATACAGACGGGAATCATCCCCAAAAACACGATGAAAAGGTAATCGTAGACCAGACTTTGCAGTTCACCGGGTGTTTGCAACAATTCTATTATAGGACAGAGAAACAGTAAAGAAGATACATTAAGAAGGACAGTAACCCCTCCTACCAGCAATACAGACGAGAAAATACTCTGACGCAAGCCTTCCATATCACCGGCTCCATACTGCATAGAAAACACAGCACTACAGCCCATGCTCAAACCTATGAAGATGGAAGTTACGAATACTATAAGAGCATACGATGAACCTACAGCCGCCAAAGCTTCGGCTCCTAAGACACGACCAACAATCAGTGTGTCTGCTATATTATAGCATTGTTGCAACAGATTTCCCAACATCAAAGGTAAAGCAAAACGTAACATTGACGATGTAATGCTGCCGTTTATCAAGTCTACTTTTCCCAAATTCATTTCCTCAGTCCGCCTCTTTTGATTAATATGTACAAATTAAACAAAAATATCAGTACCTGACTATTATAAACAAAAAAATCTCCGACCTTAAGCCGGAGATTTTACTATAGTTATCTGTTTATTTACTTCTTTTCGATATCGATACCCTTGTTACGGAGAGTCATACCCATCAATTTCAGATAATCTGAGTACTGCTTTTCGTTAAGAGTATTCTTCATCAATTTAAGATTTCCGTAAACAGCCTTACGAATCTTTTCATTGTTACCTTCTTTTGCTCTATTGGCGATTTTCATTTCTGCTTCGAAAAAGTCACAGATATCTGCTACTTCTTCACTCTGCTGAGAAGAAAGCTTAAGATACTGTCCTAACTGAGCTTTGTTGATTGAACCATTCCACTTTTCCGGAGTTGTTGTCTGGTTACCGTTTGCAAATACTGTTGCAGAAAACGCCAATGCGGCGATAAATGTTAATCCTGATTTCATAATACCTAATGTTTAATTTTTGTTGTTACCTAAAATACAATCTTTTCCCGATTGCCTTAATTTAATCTCATTTTGGTAAGTCATTTTCTATTCTTACCTTTCATTTAGCTTAAGCCTTTATCCTTTTACCGCTACAAAGATAAGCACGTTTCCGATAACGGAAAAACAAATGAAAGAAAATCTTCTAAAATCACGTCATTTGTTGATTTGCATCAAGAGTTTAACAGAATTTTGAACAATAACCGAATTTTAGTGTTAATGTAATACATATATAATAAAAGAGCCCGACACTTTCGCATATCGGGCTCTTTTATTATATATAACTCTTAGAATATTATCCACCAAAGTTATCGTACATGATAGATGATGGTTCAACACCAAGGCTGTCAAGCATCTTGACAACTGCGTTAGACATCGGACCAGGACCACACATGTAGTATTCGATATCTTCCGGTGCTTCATGATCGTTCAGGTAAGTTTCAAGCATAACCTGATGAACGAATCCCGGAGTATATTTAACTCCTGCAGCATCAGCAGCCGGATCCGGACGGTCAAGTGCAAGATGGAAGTGGAAGTTAGGGAAGTCTTTTTCAAGAGCTAAGAAGTCTTCAAGATAGAACACTTCGTTCAATGCACGTGCACCATAGAAGTAGTGAAGTTCACGGTCAGTAGTGTGCAGAGTACGTGTCATGTGCATAATCTGAGCACGCAAAGGAGCCATACCGGCACCACCACCTACCCAAATCATTTCCTTCTTAGAATCGAATATTGGGTGGAAGTCACCGTAAGGACCACTCATCAACACCTTGTCACCCGGTTTCAGAGTAAAGATGTATGAAGAAGCGATACCAGGATTTACATCCATGAAACCGCTGCGGTCCGGCTTGAACGGAGGAGTAGCGATACGCACTGTCAACATGAATACATCACCTTCGGCAGGATAGTTGGCCATAGAGTAAGCACGGATAGTTTCTTCTTCGTTCTTACATTTCAAGCCGAACAAACCGAATTTTTCCCATGCAGGAAGATATTCGTCACCGATAAGACTCTTGTCGATATCCTTGTTGTAATCCATTTCGAATTTAGGAATCTTAATCTGTGCGTATGAACCAGGAATAAAGTCCATATGAGCACCTGCAGGAAGCTGCACTTTGAATTCCTTGATAAATGTAGCCACGTTCTTGTTAGAGATAACTGTACATTCGTATTCCTTAACTCCCATTACTGATTCAGGAACCTTGATTGACATATCACCCTTAACCTTAACCTGGCAACCAAGACGCCAGTGGTCTTTCTGCTGCTTACGGCTGAAGTGGCTGACTTCTGAAGGAAGGATTTCGCCACCACCTTCTACAACCTGACATTTGCACTGTCCGCAAGAACCTTTACCACCACATGCTGATGGAAGGAACACGTTGTTCACAGCCAATGTATTCAGCAGTGTAGAACCAGATTCAACTTCCAACTGGTTTTCACCGTTTACTGTCACTTTTACCTTACCTGAGGCAACGAGGAAGTTCTTTGCAACCAGAAGGATTATTACCAACACCAGAATAGTCACAAGGAATACTCCAATGCTTGCTAAAATAAAATTCATATCCATT
>NZ_DXVR01000091.1:10967-11443 GCF_019417265.1 Bacteroides sp. | reverse complement strand
ATCACAAGGGCGTTTTATACTACGTTTTTAGGAACGCAGAACTGGACACCCTAATTAGTTTGTTTGCTGATGTTTACGAGTGCATACGCTCCGGTGCAGTATATTCGTTTTCCTGTAAGAATATCCGGACGGAATATTGTAAAGCAATATGTTATGGCGCTTCGGTTGATGAGAATTGTAAATATTTTTATCTGTCTGATGCTTGTTTTCAATGCATTGTCCATCAATTTTCCTTGGGCAAATCCAGCTATAGGAATATCTGTTGCAGCAATGTTGCTTTCAATAATGGTCTATTATATTTTTGCCAACAGAAACAAATAATTAAAACATAAGTGTTATATTTGAAGAAATTATAAATTCTACGACAATGATAACATTTCCAAATGCCAAAATAAATCTGGGCTTGAATATAGTCGAGAAACGCCCGGACGGATATCACAATCTTGAAACAGTATTTTTCCCTATCAATCTTCAGG
>NZ_DXVR01000091.1:0-10957 GCF_019417265.1 Bacteroides sp. | reverse complement strand
TGGAAGAAGAGGGAAAAGACTATAAAATCAGTATGAAGGGTAATGCTCTTGACTGCAATCCTGATGATAATCTTGTGGTCAAGGCTTATAAACTCCTGAAACAGGATTTCAATCTTCCTCCTGTAGATATTCATCTTTTCAAGCATATACCGAGTGGAGCAGGTCTTGGGGGCGGTTCGTCCGACTGTGCCTTTATGATTAAGATGCTCAATGAGAAATTCTCTTTGGGATTGAGCTTGGAGAAAATGGAAGAATACGCGGCAAAGCTTGGGGCCGACTGTGCTTTCTTTGTGCGCAACGAGCCTGTGTTTGCGACAGGGATAGGTAATATATTTGAACCCGTAAGGCTGTCGTTGGCTGATTATTATATAGTATTGGTCAAGCCGGATATTTTCGTATCTACACGTGACGCTTTCTCGAAAATCAAGCCTCACAGACCGGAACTGTCCCTCAAGAAAATAATCAAGATGCCGGTGGAGAAGTGGAAAGACGCGATGGTAAATGATTTTGAGGACAGCGTCTTTGCCTTGTATCCTGAGATTGCAGCTATCAAGGATAAGATGTACGACCTTGGTGCTGTTTATGCTTCGATGTCCGGATCGGGTTCTTCAGTCTATGGACTGTTCCGTCAGCCTATAGAGAATGTAGACGAGAAGTTTGCAGGATGTTTCTGCCGTCAGAGAGAAATGTTTTAAACAGAAGATACAGGTGATTCATTTTTTCAAACAGAATAATGAGGGAGTTTCTCTGCCGGAGAAATTTACTTTCCCATTCCATTATACACCTCATCCGCTGACACGAATTGCAGCGGATGAGGTTCGGTCTTATTTGTCTGTTCGCACTGACTGGCAGGATGAAATAGGCAAAGGTAAGATGTTTGGTGTTCTGATAGTAAGGACAGAGGATTGCGGTATCGGTTATCTGGCAGCCTTTTCGGGAAACCTTGCAGGCAGTAATATGCATGAATTCTTTGTTCCTCCGGTGTATGACCTTCTTAATCCTGACGGATATTTCCGGAAAGAGGAAGCGGAAATATCAGCCTTGAACAGGCGTATCAGCGAGATATCCAAGAGTGATTCTTATCTTATGGCAAAGAAGAAACTGGACGAAATAAGGCTTCAAGCATCATCTTCTTTGGCATCTGCGAAGGAAGAACTCAAGAGAAGTAAAAAGGAGAGGGATGAAAGACGGTCTGACGGAAATTTTTCACCGGAAGAACTTGATGCTATGATTCGTGAAAGTCAGTTCCAGAAAGCTGAATATAAAAGGATGGAGAACTCGTGGAAGGAGAAACTGAGCGAGGCAGAGCAGATGGTAAAGGGTTTTGATGCAGAGATATTGCAATTGAAACAGGAGAGAAAGACTCGTTCGGCTACATTGCAACTATGGCTTTTCAAGCAATTTGATATGCTGAATGCGAAAGGTGAACACAAAGATTTGTGCGAGATATTCAAAGATACCCCTCAGGGATTGCCGCCGGCAGGAGCAGGGGAGTGTGCTTTGCCTAAACTCCTGCAGTATGCCTATCTGCATGGTTTACAGCCGTTGGCTATGGGAGAATTCTGGTGTGGAATGTCGCCTAAGGATGAGATTCGTCACGACGGCTATTTCTATCCTTCTTGCAAAGGTAAATGCGAACCCATTCTGAAACATATGCTCGTGGGGCTTGATGTGGAGCCAAATCCATTGGCCGAAGACTTGTTTAAGGATGCTCCGCTTAAGATTCTGTATGAGGATGAATGGATAGTGGCAGTAGAGAAGCCGTCCGGAATGCTTTCCGTTCCGGGAAAAAATGATTTGGACTCTGTACAGCAGAGGTTAAGACTGATGTATCCTGATGCTACAGGACCTTTGGTGGTTCATCGTCTGGATATGGCTACATCCGGGATACTTCTTGCTGCCAAAGATAAGGACGTGCATGCCAAGTTGCAATCTCAGTTTGAAACAAGATGCATCCTGAAGGAATATACAGCCATATTGGATGGAGTGCCTCAGAAGGAAGGTGGAATGATTGACTTGCCTATATGTCTGAATCCACTTGACAGACCGCGACAGATGGTTGATTTTGAGAATGGAAAGCCGGCAATAACTGAATATAAGGTGGAATATATAAAGAATGGGCGGGCGAAAGTCGTCTTTAAACCTCATACCGGACGTACCCATCAATTGCGGGTACATTCGGCTCATACGTCGGGGCTGGGCTGCCCTATATCTGGAGATGAACTTTATGGTAATCCTGATTCGGCACCACGCTTGTGTCTTCATGCGTCAAGACTTGTATTCAGACATCCAGTATCGGACAAGGAGGTAGAGATAGTTTCTCCGTGTTCTTTTTAGAAATTTATTAATTGTTTAACGCTGTTCGAACGGTATTTAAATGCTGTTTAAACGTTAGAATGTCGTTCGAACCTTGTTTACTCGCCGTTCATCAGGCGTTTAGTGAACGTTCGCTGAACGGTTGGTGAACGTGGAATGAACTTTAAAATAAAAAATTTGATTATGGAATTCATTGAATTGGTAAAGAAACGTCAGAGTGACAGAAAGTATAAAAACACTCCTATAGACAGAGAAAAGATTATCAAATGTCTTGAAGCTGCAAGATTGGCTCCGTCGGCATGCAACAGTCAGCCATGGAAATTCGTTGTAGTGGACAAGTCTGAACTTCTTTCAGAGATGGCTTCGGCTGCAGCAGGTATGGGAATGAATAAGTTTGCATCGCAGTGCCCGGTGATAGTAGCTGTAGTGTTGGAAAAGATGAACTTTACGGCACGTATAGGCAGCGTGATAAAGGATAAGGAATATTCTCTTCTTGATGTAGGTATAGCTGTGGAACATTTCTGTCTTCAGGCAGCGGAATTTGGGTTGGGTACGTGTATCCTCGGATGGTTCGATGAAAAAAAAGTCAAGAAGTTGCTTGGTATAGGAAGCAAGAGAGTTCCGCTTCTGATTACATTGGGCTATCCTGATGGCGAGACGAGAAACAAAATCAGGAAAGACATTAACACTATGAGCAGCTGGAACAAATATGAATAAGCAGAAGAAGATAGTATTGGCCTTAGTGGCTGTGGCGGTAGTGCTTGTAGCTGTGCTGACAGTGAACAACTACCGTTCGATGGAGAGCGAGGAACAGTCGCTCGATGAAGTGGAGGTGACGGACTCTGCCGAAGTGGAGGAAATAACTTACAAATATGGTATCCCTGTGGATAAATATAATGTGAAGTACGGTATAGTGAAACCTAACCAGAATTTGTCTTTTATATTATCTGATCACGGATTGAGTTCGCAGAATATTCACGACCTTAATGTCAAGACAGAAGGCGTATTCGATGTAAGGAAAATACGTAGCGGTAGAGCGTATGCCATGTTTACTTCTAAGGACAGTCTTGCCACTCCAAAGTTCTTCGTCTATGAGGAAGATCCGAAATCGTATGTGGTTTTCGACCTTAGAGGAGAATACAAGGTTACACGCGGTCAGAATCCTGTGGAGTTGAGAACAAAGGAGGCAAAAGGGAAAATCAATTCTTCATTGTGGGTGGCCATGCAGGACTGTAATACTTCGCCGCAGCTGGCTATAGTTCTTTCGCATATATTCGGTTGGACTATCGACTTCTTCGGACTTCAGAAGGAAGATGAATTCCGTGTGATATACGAACAGGAATATGTCGATGGAAATGCGTTGCAGAACTTTCATGTGCTTGCAGCATCGTTCCGTGCTTCGGACAGTACATATTATGCTATTCCGTTCACTCAGGATGGCGAGGAACTGTATTATAATGAGAAAGGAAACAGTCTTGAGGGTGCTTTTCTGAAGGCTCCGTTGGATTTCTACCGTATTTCGTCACGCTTTACCAACAGCCGTTATCATCCGGTGCTGAAACGTTATCGTGCGCATCATGGTGTGGACTATGCGGCTCCTACCGGAACTCCGGTGTATGCTATTGGTAACGGAAAAGTAATTGCGAAAGGTTATCAGGCAAACGGTGGAGGAAACTATGTGAAAATCAAGCATAACGGTGTATATACCACTACATATATGCACCTGTCACGTTTTGCAAAAGGCTTGAAAGTCGGTTCTACAGTCAAACAGAAAGAAGTGATAGGCTATGTAGGTTCCACCGGGCTTTCTACCGGACCGCATCTTGACTTCCGTGTGTTTGAGAACGGAAAGCCTATAAATCCGCTTACTATCAAGTCGCAGCCTAAGAAACCTGTAAGCCAGCAGAATATGGCTGCTTATACTGTTCTTCGTGATTCGCTTATGAACAGGCTTCAGGGAATGTAAGATATTTTTATCGTGTGGTAAATATAAAAGAGCCATATCAAATCCTCCCATTTATATAGGTTATGATATGGCTCTTGTTATATCTTATAATTAGGATTTTAGAACATATAATCCCAAGCAGGAAGTGCCACAGGTTTCTGTTTTGCAGCCTTCAGAGATTTTTCGTCAAGATATTTCTTGTTTATCACGATACGGAACAAATACTCATCGAACCATTTATCGGTGAAAGTCATGAATCCGTTATGACCTGCAGACGAACCCCAGCTGTTTTCAAACTGCCATTTTAGTGGCTTGTCGTTTTCGTCAGTATCTACAGCTCTCAAAGACATTGCGTGAGCTGAACCGCTCTCTCTCGTAAGGATTCTTGCTTTCTTGTCCATATCGAGTTTTATACCGAAAAGAGATGAATAATCGAACATCTCCGGATGGCAAACTCCGTCGGCTGAGTTATACATAGCCACATCTACCGATGCATACATAGCTTCATTGCCCTTGATTGAAGCAATGGCTGCTTTCTTAATCACATCGTTAGGCAAGTTCAGGTAAACCCAGTTCACACCCTCGTAAGTGTTGCGGTAGTTTGCAATTTCGTAAACCTTGTAGTACTCGCGGGTAGGGTCGTTCATTATCATGATGTATGATTCCGGATTGTAGTTTTCCGGTTTAATCATATTATAGAATTCCTTAGGAGTAGTTTTCAGAGTCTTGATTTCTCCCGAAGCAGTTTCATATCTCCATTCGAACTGGCTTGGAGGATTGCCGAGGCAGAGTAAAAGGATTCTGTAAACATCTTTCAATATAGCTTTCTTGGCTTCTGCTATTTCTTTCTTGCTCTTCTTTCCGTTTACCAAATTACGGAGTTCGTAACCGCCTGTGTGAAGACGTTCGTTGAGCACTGAACGCATCTGTGTAGTGTTGTTAGAGTGTGCGGTTTCCGGCATGACAGTCTGAGGAACTACACCGTATTTTTCAGCGATATTGTAGAATAGGTTCCATACCCCACCGTCGCCTACAGGAGTTCTGAAATAAAACTCTACGTCGCGTTCCAGCATGTCGTGGTCTGCTGTAGCTATGGCATTTTCAAGGAAAAGATTACTCTTTTCGAACATATCCCAGAAATAGTTGTAGTTGTGTGAGAAATCGAATTCCTTGATGTCGAACTGCTTCATAATCGACGGACGGAGCACGTTCATGGAAGTAAACATCCAGCATCTTCCTGACTGCTGCTGGTCTGTGATACCCTTAACGTCCACTTTATATTTGAAATAATGGTCGGTTTCTCCCTGAATCTCTCTGTTAAGAGATAGTTTTTTCAGGTTGGATTCGTTTGTGATTATGTTCTGAAGTGCTTTGGTAGAAGCATCCATCACGAATGATGACTGTATGTCCTTCAGGTCTGATTCAGTGACTTGCTGTGCTCCTGTGCTGATAGCCATTGCCCCGAGTGCTGCTGTGAATAATGTTTTTTTCATGTGTCTATGGTTATTTGTTTTGTATTTCTTTTGCAAAGATGGCATTTTTAGTTGGATGATGCAAATATCCATATCATATTGCCATGCAAAAAAAGAAGCTGCATGGCATCCTTCGCTTGTTTCAGGACTGCCATGCAACTTTGATTTCTTTCTTATTGCTTTTTTATTTGATTTCAAACTCTTCCTTCATATCGATTTCTTCGCCTTTTGCATCATAGAACTTGTATTGAAGCATTGCGAGATTCTGGTTAGGGATGACTTTGATACCAAATCCGTATTTCATCTGCCATTTGCGTTTGATTGAAATCATTCCCTGATTTACATAGGCAGCTACATACGGGTGGATATGCAACGTGAATTTCTTCACTTTCAATTTGTTGACCAGATAGTCCAACTTACTCTCAAGTGAGTCAGTGAAAAGTATCGAAGGTTTGATTTTACCTTTACCGAAACATACCGGACATTCTTCGTCTGTGGTTACATCCATTGCAGGACGAACTCTCTGGCGTGTAATCTGCATAAGGCCGAATTTGCTCAACGGCAGGATGTTATGCTTTGCCCTGTCCTTCTGCATGTTCTGACACATGCGTTCGTATAGTTTCTGACGGTTCTCAGCAAGGTTCATATCAATGAAATCGACAACTATTATACCACCCATATCCCTCAGTCGGAGCTGGCGTGCCAGTTCGTCGGCAGCACCCAAGTTTACGTCGAGGGCATTGGCTTCCTGTCCGTTGGCAGATTTAGAGCGGTTTCCGCTGTTCACATCTACCACATGCAGAGCCTCTGTATGTTCGATAATGAGGTAAGCACCGCTCTTGTATGAAACAGTCTTACCGAATGATGATTTGATTTGCTTTGTGATGGCAAAGTTGTCGAATATGGGAAGCTGACCGGTGTAGTGTTTTACAATGTTCCCGCGTTCGGGAGCTATCAGAGCTACATAGTCCTTTACTTCGTTGTAAACATCTTCATCGTTTACATAAATATTTTCGTATGACGGATTGAACAGGTCGCGCAGCATAGCTACCGTACGGCTTGTTTCCTCATATACCAATGTGGGCAGTTTTGTGGCCGACTGCACCCTTGTTATTGTTTCTTCCCAATGTTTGAGCAATACCTTCAGTTCTGCATCAAGTTCAGCCACTCTCTTTCCTTCGGCTACTGTTCTTACTATGATACCGAAGTTTTTGGGCTTGATGCTCTGAAGCAGTTGCTTCAATCGTGTCCTTTCTTCGCTTGATTTGATTTTCTGCGAAACAGAAACTTTGTCGTTGAACGGTATAAGTACCAAATATCTTCCTGCGAATGAAAGTTCGCATGTCAGGCGCGGGCCTTTGGTAGAGATAGGTTCTTTCACTATCTGAACTATCACTTCCTGTCCTTGCTGCAATACGTTTGATATAGAGCCGTCTTTATCTATATCCGGCAGAGAATTAGCCTTTGATATAGGGTAAAGTTTCTTTCGGTCACTGATAACCTGCTTTAGATACTTCTGATAAGAATGAAACTGTGGTCCCAAATCAAGATAGTGAAGGAATGCGTCTCTCTCGAAGCCCACATCCACGAAGCATGCATTAAGTCCGGGCATAAGTTTCTTTACTTTGCCCACATACATATTCCCAACGGAGAAAGAAAGGTTTCTTTCTTCTTTCTGAAACTCTACAAGGTTTTTGTCCTCCAGCAGAGCTATTGAAATCTCTTTGGGCTGTACGTCAACAACTAATTCGCTTGTCACTTTTTCTTGGTTTAATGGAAATTGTTTAAATTCTTAATTAAGACAAAGAACAAACCCGAAAGACTGTAACAGTGCTTTGCAAGTTTGTTCTTTATTGAAGTCGGGACAGACTAACAATTATTTTTTGCTTTTATGTCTGTTCTTTCTTAGTCTTTTTTTACGCTTGTGTGTAGACATTTTATGTCTTTTTCTTTTCTTTCCGCTTGGCATAGCTTTAAAATTTTTATTGGGTTAATACTAAAATTAATTATTCCTTCACTGAAAGTGTAAAAGTTTTTGCTGGTTTGAATACCGGAATATTGTGTTCCGGGATGATTATTGTAGTGTTCTTTGATATATTACGAGCAGTTTTCTGTGCTCTCTTCTTAACTACGAAACTACCGAAACCTCTCAGGTAGACATTTTCTTCGTTAGACAACGATTCTTTTACTGAACCCATGAACGCTTCCAAAGTAACCAGTACAGTATTTTTGTCAATACCTGTCTTTTTCGCAATTTCGTTTACGATATCTGCTTTAGTCATTTCGCTAATAATAATTTATTGTGTTATACTTTATCTAAATTTTTGGTCTGCAAATATATAGCTTTTCTCGTTCTTTAAGAAATTTATTGGCGACATTTTTACAAAAAAAGTGATAAAACCGGTCATTTCCCGGTCCGTAAGGCCGGGTATGTGGCAATATTGTTGCTGCTAAATAGCATTTTTATATCAAGTGAGGAAATGTCGGAATTATGGTTTGATGCCTATATTCCCCACTAACCGAATGTTTATACATATTTTATATATTATAGGGTATGATATCTTTATTGTAGTCATACTTACGGTGCATAAACAATTAAATGCTGCAAAATGATTGATATTTCATTTTTTTTCTATATTTTTGATGCGAATTAAAAAAACTTTCTAATATGTCTTTGAATAAGGTACAATTAATAGGTAATGTAGGGAAGGACCCTGAGGTGAGATATCTTGACAGTGGAGTGGCTGTAGCTACTTTCCCGTTGGCAACAACTGACCGTGCTTATACGTTGGCAAATGGTACTCAGGTGCCTGAACGTACGGAATGGCACAACATCGTTTTGTGGAGAGGCCTGGCCGAAACAGCTGAAAAGTATGTCCGCAAGGGAGACAAGCTTTATATCGAAGGAAAAATCCGCTCACGTTCTTATGATGACCAGAATGGAGTGAAGAGATATGTGGTTGAAATCTTCGGTGACAACATGGAAATGCTTACACCACGTTCCGCACAGCCGGGAGCTCAGCAGCCTGCAGCTCAATCGCAGCCTGTTGCTTCTCCGGTACAACCTGTTCAGCAAGCTCCTGTGCAAGATGAGGCATCAGACGATTTGCCTTTCTAAATAACTTATGTCTAACTAAAATTAAATTCTTTGGATCCGGATTCGTATTTATGCCGCTTTGCGGATTTATTTAACGGTGTGACCGTTACAGCCCCTGATGCAGGGGCTATTATTGCTCTTATATTAGCAGTATTATTACTTTATGCTTCTGGTTTTGTATCAGCTTCCGAAATAGCATTCTTTTCGCTGACGCCTTCGGACTTGAGTGATATAGACGAGGAGAGGCACAGTGCAGACACGCATATAAAATCATTGTTGGCTAATTCTGAAAGATTGTTGGCGACAATTCTCATTTCAAATAATTTTGTCAATGTGATGATAATTATGCTGTGCAATTACTTTTTTGCATCAGTCATCGATTTCGGAGGCTCAAGACTGCTTGAGTTTCTTGTGATTACGGTAATTCTTACATTTCTGTTACTTCTTTTTGGGGAAATAATGCCGAAGATATATTCATCGCAGAATGCACTCGCTTTCAGCAGAAAGGCAGCACCGGTGTTGAATATATTGAGCCATGTGTTCAAGCCTATTTCGTCGGTGTTGGTGCGTTCCACTGTTTTCATCAATAAGATAGCTTATAAAAAGCCGCAGGGACTGTCCGTAGACGAACTTTCCCAAGCTCTCGAACTGACAGACAAGAATGAGATATCCGAAGAAAGCAATATGCTTGAAGGTATCATACGTTTTGGCGAAGAAACAGCCAAGGAGGTTATGACTTCGCGTCTTGATATGGTGGATCTTGATATAGATTCCACTTTCTCCGAAGTTCTGAAGTGTGTGGTAGAGAACGGATATTCACGCATACCTGTTTATGAGGACAGCAGAGATAATGTGAAAGGGATTTTGTATATAAAGGATCTTCTTCCGTATCTTGACAAGGGTGATGAGTTTGACTGGCGAAAACTTATCCGTCCTGCCTTTTTCGTTCCTGAAACAAAAATGATTGACGACTTGCTGAGGAATTTTCAGACAAACAAGGTTCATATGGCCATAGTGGTCGATGAATTTGGAGGAACATCCGGGCTTGTCACTATGGAGGATATCATAGAAGAGATAGTAGGGGAGATAAACGATGAATATGACGATGAGGAAAGAACCTATATAAAGGTTTCTGACGGAGTTTATGTGTTCGAAGCAAAGACTCTTCTTTCGGATTTCTACAAGATAATGAAAACCAATCCGGAGGAATTTGAAGAAGTATCGGACGATGCTGAAACCTTGGCCGGATTTATTTTGGCTGTGAAAGGTGAGTTCCCGTCGTTGAATGAGGAGATAAAGTTTGGCAGATATACCTTCAAGATTTTGGAGATGGATGCCAGAAGAATTCTCAAGATTAAGGTTATAGTAGGGCCTGAACCTGAGAATGAAGAGGACAACGATTGAGTTTATTGATATTTACGGATATGCCTATATTAAATAAATGGGAATACAACGGAGCTGCCTGCGGGATATGGAAAGTTACGGAAACCGCCGGGGAACTCCGTTCTTTACTTACAGAGAGGTCTGTATCGGATGATTTTTCGGAATATAAGTCTGCATCCCGTCAGCTTGAATATCTGGCTGTAAGGGTACTTCTGCTTGATATGTTGGGCAGAGAATGCCGTATTTCACATTATGATTCGGGAAAGCCGTATTTGCAGGACTATGATACGAAGATTTCTATTTCGCACACCAAAGGGTATGTGGCTGTTATAATTCATCCGTATAAAGAGGTTGGCATTGATATTGAATATCATTCAGACAGGGTTAAGAAGATCGTCTCGCGCTTTATAGGTGTAGAGGAAATGATACTCATAGAAGAAAAACTTCGTTCTGTTAGCAGTGAGGAAGAAAGGGACAGGCTTACGCTTAACATGTATCTGTTGTTTTGGTCGGCCAAGGAAACGATGTTCAAGATGATGGATGCAAGCGAGGTTGATTTTATCAGTCATCTGCATGTGAGTTCGGTTTCATTGTCGGGTACTCCGGTATCATATTCTTCTTTTGATGGGAGTATGTCAGCCTCTGAAAGCAGGACTGCAAAGGCGATGAAAATGGATATGGAGTTCAGAGTTTTGGAAGACTTTGTCTGTACTTACAGTTGCCTGGACTGATGTTGCTTCATTC
>NZ_DXVR01000090.1:4999-11603 GCF_019417265.1 Bacteroides sp. | reverse complement strand
ATTTTACAAAGAACTATAAATATCTTATAAGCAGCCAACGTGATGAAGACTGGGGAATAACTGTCAACACCGTAGGATGTGAAACTATTGAAAAGAAATACGAAACTTACCCTCCACGTACAGGGCATCCTGCACAGTTTTTCTTCACTCCCTCCAGAGGCCGAAAATTGGACAGCTATCAACTGTTATACATAACAAAGGGTAAAGGCATCTTCTTTACATCTCCGGAAGAAAATATGGAAATAAAAGAAGGTGACATGATTATACTGCGTCCTCACCAGTGGCATAGCTATATGCCCGACAAGAAAACAGGATGGACAGAAATGTGGATTGGTTTCGAAGGAGCAAACATGGACAGCAGATTCAAAAACAATTTCTTCAACAAAGAACAAATTATATACAGGATAGGCGTACAGGACAATATTGTAAACCTGTATAATCAAGCCATAAAAGTGGCCAATGAAGAAAAAGCGGCATGCCAGCAATATCTTGCCGGTATTGCAAACTTGATTTTAGGCATGACAATGTATTACGACTACAACAGATGCTTCGACACAGCTACTGAAGAGCAAATAGACAAGGCAAAAATCATAATAAGGGAAAATCTGCTGAAAGATATAACTGCCGAGGATGTAGCATCAAGAATAAACATGAGTTACTCATGGTTCAGAAAGTTGTTTAAAGATTATACCGGAGTATCACCGGCCCACTATATACAGGAATTGAAAATACAAGAAGCAAAACAGCTATTGTCAGACAGTAATATAAATATAAAGGAAGTATCATATTATCTCGGATTTGACGATATTGCCTATTTTTCAAAAGTTTTCAAGAAATATACAGGACTTACACCTATTGAGTATAAAAAGATATACTATTAATAAAAGCACAATACATGAAATGTAAACTGACAAAAATTGATAAAAAAAATACTGTAATATTAAGACTCTTGCTTCTGTTATGGATATTTGCTGCAGCAGAACCTGTCTTTTCTGAAAAGCATTACGTTTTCACACCGTTGGACGCATCACAAGGATTGTCCGGCAATAAAGTCAGAAACATATCACAACTACCTGACGGACGTATGATGATAACCACAGAAGGACAAATAAACATATACGACGGAACAAACTTTACCTATCTTCACTATAACAAGAACAACATATGCCGATTATCGGAATATTCTGGTTTTCACCATACATATGTTGACAACAACGGATATGTGTGGATTAAAAACAATCATACTTTAATGGTTGCAAACATTACAAGCGAAGAGTTCCTGAGTTGTCCTGATTCCATATTCAGACAATGGGGAATAGACATCCCTTTGAAAGATTTGTTCATGGATAAATATTGTGATTTATGGGTTGTTACGGAAAAAGACGATTTATTACACATAAGTAAAGACAGGAAAAATACATTTATTTTCAAAAAGAAGGTTTCACCGGACAATGATCAGATTTATGATTTAGGAGTAATAGACGACAAACTTTATCTATTCTACAAATCAGGAATGCTGATATGCCATGATATAGTGTCAGGAAAAGAATTGTACAGACGTAATGTACCGGCCGACCTGCCAGAAGTACTATACGGAAATACTTCGTATGTAGTACAAGGCCATGATTCGTTTTATCAGTTATGTAATGGCACAGGCGGTGGCATAATGCTAAATTTCAACATATATAAAAAGAACTGGGGAATAGTCATGAACACAGACTCATGGTTCAACTATCTTTCCATTGACCGCGACGGCAGCATTTGGGTTAGCGGACATGACGGACTCTACAACATTTCACCCGACCTGAAAGAAAAGCAATACATACAGACACTTAAACTGGTTGACGGTAGAAAGATTGACACAGAAATAAGCACGCTGTACAATGACCTTCAGGGTGGAATGTGGATAGGTACGTTAAATCGTGGTATCCTATATTACCATCCTAACCGTTTTCGTTTTCAAAATATCGGAAAAGTGATGTTCTCTCTTCCAGAAGAAACTTCAATGCACGTGACAGGATTTGAAGAGACTGAGAACAAAGATATCATAGTAAAGACTGATACAGAAAATTATTTATATAGCCCCAAATCAGGCAGCATTTCAGTGTATAAAGGTAAGGTAACGACCTTTAAAGAAGAAAAAATCGACCATCTCAATAATAAAAGAATACTTCAGACTGCCAAAATCGGAAAAGATGTATTGGTAGGTATTACCAGAGACGGATGGTTTATATATGATAAACAAAACAATAAAACCGATTTCCATCCGACATGTCATCCTTGCAACTGTATTTATACGGCAGGAAGTGGAAAAGTTTGGATAGGATTAGAAGACGGACTTATGCTACTGGACGTGAAAACCGGGAAAGAACACAGATTTCACACATCCGATGGCCTTGTAAATAATTCTGTCCGTAGCATAATACAAACGCCTGACAGTTCCGTATGGATTTCCACTGCCAATGGAATAAGCAACATGCAAGCAAACAGAAACACAGCCGATTCGCTTGGATACTCATTTGTCAACTTCAATCAATATGACGGAGTCATAACCGATGAGTTTTGCGAAAGTTCTGTCTATATCACTTCCGACAACACCATCTACTGGGGTGGTATTAACGGTTTCAACATATTGAATACATCTTCTGCACAAACAGAAGAAATCCCTTATTTGCCATTGTTCGTCGGATTTAACCTGTTTGGAGAGAAAATCCACAACGGAATGTATTATCATGATAAGCAGATATTAAAAAATCCTATAACAACGACAAAAGAGATTGTTCTGCGCCATGATCAGAACTTCTTTACAATAGAGTTTGCCGCCATGAACTACATAAATCCGACACAGACATACTATCGTTATCAACTTAACGGAATAGACAAGACAGAACTGGAAATCCATTCAACAGACGGTAGAGGAAGAGCCACTTATACAGATTTGCCTCCCGGTAACTATACATTCAAAGTACGCTCTACAGGAAACGGCAAAGGATGGACAGATAAATATGCCGAGCTTAAAATACGAGTAAAAGCTCCGTTCTGGAAAACCGGATATGCTTATACCGTTTATATAATATTAGCCGGCAGCTGCATAGCAGCTTTCATTCTTCTATATATCAGAAAAAAGAAACGAAGCATAATACGTGAACAGAAAGAAAAACTGGATGAAATGAAAACAACATTCATCCAAAACATTAATCAGGAACTGGAAGAACCGATTAAAAAGATAATATCTCCTCTGGATGCTGTAATTATGCACATGGACGAAGGAAGGAACAAATTACAACTGCAGTCTATTCGTCAGAATGCTACAGAACTACAAACATTAGTAAAGCAACTTTCAAAAGGAGCATTATTGCCTATACCGACCGACGAAAACAATATAAACCTAGATGTACTGATTATTGAGATGCGTCAATTGCTGGAACAGCAAGAAACAAGAAAGAAACAAATAAGCACAATCAACGAGAAAGAAGGAAAACAGAAACTCTTAAGTGAAACAGACGAAGCTTTTATACGAAAAGTCCTTAAAAATGTAGAGCAGAACTTGGACAATCAGGAATACTCAGTGGAAACACTAAGTCGCGACATGGGAATGGACCGCACTGGACTTTACCGTAAGTTGATAGCTTTGGTTGGAAAAACGCCTACCAGTTTTATACGCTCCGTTCGTCTTAAACGGGCAGCACAACTGTTGGAAAAAGGTTATACTGTTGCCGAAGTGGCAGACAGCGTTGGCTTCAGCACTTCAAGTTATCTGTGTAAATGTTTTCAGGAAGAATTTGGTGTACGTCCTTCACAATACGTCCAGCAACTGAAAAAGCATTGATAATTTTCAACCAATATATTGTTATCTGCAACATATTTACAACTTTTTCTTATGCCATCATGATAATTTTGCATGTACGATAAACATTGAATCCACATTTTAAAGTGTAATTAAATTATCTCTTAATCAAACATACAAACCATGAGAAAAAGTTTATTGATTTTAGCATTATGTTCATTGCCTATTTTTGTATGGTCGCAAAAATACCAGGAAACAGAAAACGGCATCAAAACTTCCATCAATGATAAAAAAATAGATGTAGAAGTTCAGTGGTTCACTCCAAACAGTCTGAGGATTTTAAAGACACCGTTAGGAAAGACTGTAGAAAAGAAAAGTCTCTCAGTTATTGCAAAGCCTGATAAGTCCGGAGTAAAAATCACCACATCAGACAACAACAGAATTGTAATGAAAAGCCCTGTACTGACTGTTACGCTCAATACAGAAAATGGTATAATGACCTATGCCAAAACCGACGGTACTATTCTATTGAAAGAGAATGAAAACTCAAAGCCTTTTACTCCGATGAAGGATGCCGATAGAGATGCATATACCGTTTATCAGGGATTTATAACAGATAAAGAAGAAGGGTTGTACGGTCTGGGACAGTTACAGAACGGACAGATGATGCAACGCAACATGAGTAAATTATTAATTCAAGGTAATATTGAAGATGTATCACCTATCTTTCAGTCAACCAAAGGTTATGGAGTATTTTGGGACAATTATTCCGCAACTACTTATACAGACAATGAAAATGAGACCTCATTCAGTTCCGAAGTGGGAGACTGCATTGATTACTACTTCATGTATGGCGGTTCTGCCGACGGAGTTATAGCACAGGTACGTGCTTTGACAGGAGAAGTACCGATGATGCCACTGTGGAGCTACGGATTTATGCAGAGTAAGGAAAGATACAAAAGCCAGGAAGAAACTGTAGGTGTGGTAAAAAAATACAGAGAATTAGGTATTCCACTAGACTGTGTCATACAAGACTGGCAATATTGGGGACATAACTATCTGTGGAATGCAATGGACTTCCGCAATCCGTCTTTTGACAATCCTAAAGCCATGATTGACAGCATACACGGAATGAACGCGCGTATGATGATTTCTATATGGTCTTCTTTCGGACCGGCAACAAAACCATACCGTACATTAGATAAAGAAGGACTCTTATTCAACATGGAAACATGGCCACAATCAGGCATTGAAGGCTGGCCTCCAAACATGGAATATCCATCAGGAGTTAGAGTTTACGATTGTTACAACCCTAAGGCACGTGACATTTACTGGGATTACCTCAACAAGGGTATCTTCCAATTAGGTATGGACGGATGGTGGATGGATTCAACAGAGCCTGACCATTTCAACTGGCAGGAGAGTGATTTTAACCGTCAGACTTACTTAGGTTCATACCGCAGTGTACGCAATGCATATCCTCTTATGACTGTTGGAGGTGTTTACGATCATCAGCGTGCAGAAACCAGCGACAAACGTGTTATCATATTAACCCGTTCAGGCTTCCTCGGACAACAACGTTATGCCTCAAACGTATGGTCTGGCGACGTACAGTCATCATGGGATATGTTCCGCAAACAAATAACTGCCGGACTGAACTTCTCACTCACAGGAATGCCACATTGGAATTCTGATTTAGGAGGCTTTTTCGCCGGCTCATACAACACTAATGGAAATACCAGTGCCACAAGAAATCCAATGTATCAGGAACTTTATGTACGCTGGTTACAATTCGGAGTTTTCTGTCCGATGATGCGTAGTCACGGTGCCGACACTCCCCGTGAATTTTTCTGGTACGGCAAAGCCGGCGAACCGGTTTATGACGCATTGGTAGATGCTGTGAAATTACGTTATTCCCTACTGCCTTACATCTATTCTACAGCCTGGGAGGTTTCACACAGACAGTCAACATTTATGCGTGCCCTCTACATGGATTTCCTGAATGACAAAAACACATGGAAAATAGGTAACGAATACATGTTCGGAAAAGCATTCTTCGTAGCGCCTGTTCTTCACGCACAATACACACCTGAACAAAAACAAAATATCTTAAAAGAGAACGAAGGATGGAATAAGACAACAAACAATCAGGTAAACCTTTCATTAAATGTTGACTTTACACAGTCTAAAGAAATGGAAGTTTATCTTCCTTCAGGAAACAAATGGTATAATTACTGGACTAACGAGAATTTCGACGGTGGACAAAAATTGAAAATCAAGACATCACTTGACAGAATACCACTTTTTGTCCGTGCAGGAAGCATCATACCTATAGGTCCGGATGTGCAATATACAAACGAGAAGAAATGGGATAATCTGATAATAAACGTATATCCGGGAGCGGACGGAACATTTACACTTTATGAAGACGAAGGCGACAATTACAATTATGAGTCCAGAGCATACACTGAAATACAAATGAAATGGAACGACACAAAACGTATTCTCACAATTGATGCACGTAAAGGTGAATATAACGGTATGCTGACCAAACGTAACTTTACCATACGTACAGCCGACGGAAAAGAAAAAGTCATTACATACAGCGGAAAGAAAATCAATGTAAAGATATAATAATAGAAAGCAAACTTTTATTACAGTGCAATAGGAATGTAAATATTTAGTTACCTAATATTTGCATTCCTATTTATATTTATATATTGCAGAGAAAATACATTTTTGTACCTTTGCATTTCAAATAATGAATTTCTATTTATATGGAATTAAAAGAACATTTCTCCGATAAAATATTCAAGA
>NZ_DXVR01000090.1:0-4989 GCF_019417265.1 Bacteroides sp. | reverse complement strand
GAAACCGCCGACGAAATGGGCATAGAATGCTATGTAGTTGGCGGATATGTGCGCGACATATTCCTGAAACGACCTTCTAAAGACATTGATGTGGTAGTGGTAGGAAGCGGAATAGAAATAGCGCAGGCTCTTGGCAGAAAGCTCGGTAAAGGTGCTCATGTATCAGTGTTCAAGAATTTCGGGACAGCACAGGTTAAATTCAGAGATAGAGAGGTTGAATTCGTTGGGGCAAGAAAAGAATCATATAGCCATGACAGCAGGAAACCTGTAGTGGAGAACGGGACACTGGAAGATGACCAGAACAGACGTGACTTTACTATCAATGCAATGGCTGTATGCCTAAACAAGGACAGATACGGAGAGTTGGTAGACCCATTCGACGGGATGGAGGACTTGAAAGAAAGAACAATAAGAACTCCTCTTGACCCTGATGTAACATTCAGCGACGACCCGCTACGAATGATGAGGTGTATAAGGTTTGCAACACAACTGAATTTCTACATCGAAGACGAAACATTCGAGGCTCTCGAAAGAAACAAGGAAAGAATTAAAATCATTTCCAAAGAACGCATAGCAGACGAACTGAACAAAATCATACTATCTCCTATCCCTTCAAAAGGATTTGTTGACTTGGACAGATGCGGACTGTTGGAACTCATCTTTCCGGAACTATGTGCCTTGCAAGGAGTTGAAACAAGAAACGGAAGAGCTCATAAAGATAATTTCTACCACACTCTTGAGGTGCTGGACAATATTTCAAAGGCTACAGACAATCTGTGGTTAAGATGGTCTGCCCTACTTCATGATATCGGAAAACCGAGAACAAAGAGATGGGAACAAAAAGCCGGATGGACATTCCATAACCACAACTACATTGGAGAGAAAATGATTCCGGACATTTTCAGAAAAATGAAACTCCCAATGAATGAAAAGATGAAATATGTCCAAAAGCTTGTGAGTCTGCACATGCGCCCTATAGTAATAGCCGATGAAGAAGTGACAGATTCTGCCGTAAGACGACTGCTATTCGAAGCCGGTGATGACATTGACGACCTTATGTGTCTGTGCGAGGCAGATATAACGTCCAAGAACGAAGCAAGAAAGCAACGTTTCCTTGACAACTTCAAACTTGTAAGACAAAAATTGAAAGACCTTGAGGAGAAAGACAGAATCAGAAACTTCCAGCCACCGGTAGACGGAGAAGAAATAATGAGAATTTTCAATCTCCAACCATGCCGCGAAATAGGTGACTTGAAAAGTTATATCAAAGATGCTATTCTTGATGGTATCATACCAAACGAACATGATGCTGCATATGAATATATGATGGAGAAGGCTAAAAAAATGGGCCTCAAACCTGTTAATGAATAACCAAACAATAAAATATTAGTTCTCCCGTATCATGAGATTTTATATCTTTAAAGCTTATGATACGGGATTTAATCAGCTACAGAATCTATTCTAAAAATCACAATAAATAGAAAACAAATCAACGTCGTAATTTAGACAAGTTTTCCAAAAAGTCTTTCACAATGCATTACAAGAGCGTTTTCATTCTTTACAATTTATACTTTTGAAAATTCCAAGAAAAAAGTAGTTTTTATTTTCCAAATTTTATTCATAGATTTGCGATGTTTTTTCAGAGTGACATCAAGTATCAAAAGGGAATATCGTGCAAATCGGTAACAGTACCCGCTGCTGTGATTCTTATTGAAACGGAACAGAGGGAAATCCAACCACTGCCTTATGGTGGGAAGGTGTTCCGCGGAGAGATCAGTCAGAAGACCTGCCCTGAAAAGGCAAACGGATAATTTATGATAAAAACTTAGAAAAATGGAAACAAAAGACATCTGTATTATCAAAAGAGACGGGAAGCGGGAAAACTTCTCTTCTGCAAAAATCTACAACGCCATCGCAAAGGCATTTGTCGCATCAGACCTGACTGACTGTGAAACACTGATTGACGAAATCACCGAAAAAGTGATAAAGCACTTCAACACGCCTACGATAGGTGTGGAAGAGATTCAGGACCTTGTAGAAATGGAACTGATGAAGGTACAGCCTGAAGTGGCAAAGAAATATATCATCTACAGACAGTGGAGAAATACCGAGCGTGACCGCAAGACGAAAATCAAACACATAATGGACGGCATTGTGGCAATCGACAAGAATGATGTAAATCTCAGCAATGCAAATATGTCGAGCCATACTCCGGCCGGACAGATGATGACTTTTGCCTCAGAAATCACAAAAGACTATACATATAAGTATCTTCTGCCTAAAAAATACGCTGAGGCACACCAGCTTGGGGATATCCACATACACGATTTGGATTACTATCCCACCAAGACTACAACATGTATTCAGTATGACCTTGACGATTTGTTTGAAAGAGGATTCCATACAAAAAACGGAAGCATAAGAACACCACAGTCAATACAAAGCTATGCAACACTGGCCACAATCATATTCCAAACAAACCAAAACGAACAGCACGGCGGACAGGCCATACCGGCATTCGATTTCTTTATGGCAAAAGGTGTTCTGAAGAGTTATCAGAAAAGTGTGGCATCAATAACCGCATTCCTTGCAGAAATGAAAGGCATTGATATCAAAGAAGATACACTGAAAAGCATCGTAAAAAAACATCTCTCCACAATAGAGCCTACGGAAGAATCAAAACAATCATTAATTGAGGAACTGAACTCTTTGGGAGTAAATATAACCAAAGATGAACTTGAACATATCCTCAGCAAGGCTAACGAACGTACACGCAAGGATACTCATCAGGCTATGGAGGGATTTATCCACAATCTGAACACCATGCATTCAAGAGGCGGAAACCAGGTCGTATTCAGCTCAATCAACTATGGTACAGACACTTCCGCAGAGGGAAGAATGGTTATCGAAGAGTTGCTTAAATCGACAATCGAAGGACTTGGAGCACACGGTGAGGTTCCTGTGTTCCCTATACAGATATTCAAGGTAAAAGACGGAGTGTCATATTCCGAAGCCGATTATCAGCTTGCCATAAGCGATTTCGACGCTGCCATAGAAGGAAAAATGAAATTTCAGGCTCCGAACTTTGACCTTTTCCTTAAAGCCTGCCATACTACAGCCAAAGCATTATTCCCTAACTTCATGTTCCTGGACGCACCATTCAACAAACATGAACTGTGGAAAGCCGACGACCCCAAAAGATATAAATATGAACTTGCCACAATGGGATGTCGTACGAGAGTATTTGAAAACGTAAACGGTGAAAAAACTTCATTGGGCAGAGGAAACCTGTCGTTCACGACAATGAACATGCCACGATTGGCTATAGAGGCTAAGATTAAAGCAGAAAGCATAATAGACACTAACAACAAGGAAGCTATAGAGCAAAAGGCTAAAGAGATATTCCTTCAGTCTGTAGAAGAAATGGCTGAAATGATAGCTGAACAGCTTTATTCAAGATACCAGTATCAAAGGACAGCCTTAGCCAGACAATTCCCATTCATGATGGGCAACAACGTATGGAAAGGCGGAAGCAGAGTCAATCCTAACGAGGAAGTCGGAGATATACTGAATCAGGGAACATTGGGAATCGGATTTATCGGTGGACATAATGCCATGGTAGCACTCTACGGACAGGGACACGGACACTGCCAGAAATCTTGGGACACATTGTACGAGGCAATAGAGAAGATGAACAAGGTGGCACAGACATACAAAGAGAAATACCGTCTTAACTATTCTGTACTGGCTACCCCAGCTGAAGGACTTTCGGGCAGATTTACAAAAATGGACAAACGAAAATATGGAATCATAGAAGGAGTAAATGACAGAGATTACTATGTAAATTCATTTCATGTTGACGTAAAAGAGCCGATAAGTATAATTGAAAAAATCAAACGCGAAGCACCTTTCCACGCATTAACTTTAGGAGGACACATCACATATGTAGAGCTGGACGGTGAAGCACAAAAGAACGTAAAGGCTATAGCCAAAATAGTAAAAGCGATGAACGATGAAGGTATAGGATACGGTTCTATCAACCACCCTGTAGATACATGTCATAACTGCGGATACAGAGGAGTGATATACAGCAAATGTCCTATATGCAACAGCGAGAACATTCTCCGTATGCGCCGTATCACAGGCTATCTTACGGGCGATCTCAGCAGCTGGAACTCAGCCAAACGTGCTGAAGAGCGCGACAGGGTTAAGCATGCATAATATAAAACTATGCTACATTATTTATATACATACCCGGAAACAATTGTTGACGGTGACGGCATCCGGTATTCCATCTATCTTTCCGGATGCAGCCACCGATGCAAAGGATGTCATAATCCGGAATCATGGAATCCCAAAGCCGGGAAACCGCTTACAGATGATATCCTGAACAGAATAATATGCGAGATCAACAGCAATCCGCTTCTGGACGGCGTTACGTTTACAGGAGGGGACCCATTCTTTAATCCTGATGATTTTCGCATAATATTGGAGAAAGTTCGCAAATCTACCAATATGAATATATGGTGCTACACCGGATATACAATTGAAGAAATCATGAAAGACGAAAGCCGTAAAGATTTACTTCAATATATAGATGTATTGGTGGACGGCAGGTTCGAAGAAAGCCTGTATTCTCCAACCCTCGAATTCAGAGGAAGCAGCAACCAGAGGATTCTGGATTTAAAACATCTGCACACCCCAAACAGAACTATTTAATGTCAAGATATCCGATATACCGTCTTGTTTTCGGTATATCGGATATCTTTTTTTCACCTATGCCTTAATTTGAATTTTACGCATTAAATATGTTATACAACACATATTAAAGTAAGGGCATCTAATATTAAAATTAACACTATAGACAGAAATCCTATTTTTTAATTGCGATTTTATAAACTTAATCACCGCAAAGTAAAAACATACCAGAACGTGTTATTTTTCCGTTCGCGTGCACGAAGCGCACACAAGGCAAAACATGATATAAAT
>NZ_DXVR01000009.1:0-51408 GCF_019417265.1 Bacteroides sp. | reverse complement strand
GATTTACTTGTGCATTGGTGTTTAATGTTACTATGCACATTATAGTAGGTAAAATGGATTTAATATAATTTTTCATAATTGTCAGTTTGAGAATTTAAGTATTTGTTATGACAGCAAAGTTAATGAACGAAAACTACATATTTGGGGGAGAAAAAATACTCATTTAAGTGGATTTTTCTTTTACAGTACTTTTATTTTGTTAAAGGAACAAATCTTTTTAGCTCATTTGCATGCTTTCTGTTTTCGTTTAATGAATTTCGCATTTCCCCCGGATCTTTGTCAGTGTTTACAAAGAATTCATTTTTTTCATTTAGAGTAATAATGTCTTTTTTCATCCTTTTACGATCGTAATAAGAATATTTATAACTGCCGCTTACTATAGTGTAGAAATTATTGTTTTCTATTCTTATAGCCTTTCTTTCAGGAATATCGCCTTTGTTTGTAATTCTTTTTGCTAGTGAAATACCGTCTGTTCTTCCGACTTTGATATTTGCCAGTTCACACATAGTTGGTAATATATCTGTTCCATTGCATACCACAGAATTGTCTTTATCGCCATGTTTAATTCCTGATCCCGAAATAATAAATGGTACTTTCTGACATTCTTCGTAAGGATATCCTTTTGTAATCATCTTGTGTGCTCCAAGCATTTCTCCATGATCAGAAGTAAATATTATATAAGTATTTTCTTTCAGTTTAGGATTATTATCAACCGCATCAAGAATGTCACCAATATGGCTGTCTACCAGTTTAACAAGCTCTCTGTAAATCCATCTGTATCTTCTCCAGTAATTTTCAGAAAAGTTTTTTGATGGCATTTTTATGTTTTGAGGCAGATTTTTTGTTTCTTCAAAATTGAACGGAAGTTCAGGAGCATGTTTCATAAAGAAATCCTTCTCATCTATGGCGTCAGCCTTGTCCCTTACACCTTGAACGCATGCAGCTCTTTCGTTCTTTTTTTCGTTCTTTTGGTCAGCCGGCATTTCTTTTTCTGCCCAAATACCTTCCATACAGATATCGTGAGGATTTATGAATGATGCCACAAGTAAAAACGGTTTACTGCTGTCGTCTGCTCTTTTATTTATAATTTCTGCGGCTTTAGTACCCACAATATCCCTTTCATCTTTAGTGTAATATACATCGAATCCGTAAGTTTTTGGAGGTTCGTACATACTTTTATTTTTAATATCTTCCGAAGAACAGGGCAGATGTACTTTTCCCCCATAGTAAGTGTCATACCCGGCCGACTTGAATAAATTACCCATTGCGCTTGATGGCAGCATATCTCTTATTGCTTTGTGCTTTGTTTCATCCTGTCCGTTATGTCTTATTCCGTAACTGCTGCCATATTGACCGGTAAATAATGCAAATCTTGAAGGCATTGATACGGCATTAGCACAATAAGTATTTGTAAATGATATACCATTTTTAACCAGTCTGTCCAGATTTGGAGTTACATAATCCATATTGCAGTTTGGATACACATCCTTTAAGGCTCCGATTGCATCGTAAGATTGCTGGTCGGTTATTATAAAGATGAAGTTAGGTTTTTCATCCGCTATAGAATTAATGGTTGCGGCCATACATCCGGCAATTATAAAGCCGGATTTTAATCCGACTTTATTTTTTATAAATCGATTCATAAGTTAAATTATTTTACAGGAGCATCATGATCAGTTTTATGTAAGTTGAAATGTGGTAAAATAGATTCCAGTTTTTTCTTTTCCATTTTATGAGCTTCTGATACTTTATTCCAGTCTTTAATAACCGGAAAACTGATAAGGTCTGATGGTGTTTTAGATACATCATACCATGTACCTCTTCCGTCTTTAAGAACATATTTACCTCTAATTAGCTGCATATTGTTTCTATAAGCATAAATCCATTCACGGTGATTGTCTTTCTTACCTGTAAGGAAAGGTACAATACTTTCACCGTTAATCTCATAATTTTTAGGTATTTCCACACCGGCAATTTCTGCAATAGTAGGAAGAATATCAGCCATATTCATCAGTATATCTGTCTCGCCTTTATGTTTAATATTCATACAGGGGGCATATATAATCATCGGAACGTGACAGCCCTTCTGGCAAATAGGACTTCCTTTGCCATATCTTGAAGTACCATTATCGGCACAAATAATGAAAATGGTATTATTATCAATTTTCAGTTCCTTGAATTTCTGCAAATACTTCCATATCTGATAATCAAGATATTTTATGTGATTGTGTATGCCTTCGTCAGAAAGAGAATTATTAAGATTATATTCTCCATTGTCGCCTGTTATTTGAGGAGCAGTTCTTACATACCTACCGTTTTTCCATTCTACTTTAGGTGTAGCAGGCCAGTGATTTTTGCTGTCAGGGTTTATAAAGTTGTATGCATCGTGCCCCAAGTGCGAAGTATGATAAATCATAAAAGGTTTACCGTCTTTCACCATTCTTTTCATAAAGTCGAAAATAAATTTCTGTTCAACATCCGGACCATAAGTATTCACACCGTATTCTTTTTTATCTTTATCTTTAAAAGGCCAGAAAGTAACTTTCTTTTTTGACTCAGGGTTGTTAACCAGCACTACCGACGGTTGCCAGTAATACGAAGTTTGCATATATGTATCTACAATTCTACCGTTGTCCACTATTTTATACATAGATTTTCCCTTAGCCTTTTCCATAGTAAAATCTGTGTGCGGATTATCCATGCTTAATTCGCCGGGAGTATAGCATCCTTCGTCAAATCCGTATTTTTCGATATCCGTACAGTTGGGCATTTGAGTTTTTCCTGCCCACATAGTGGCATAACCACCTTTTTGTGCAATATGTCCTATCAACATAGGTGAACTTTCATATAGAGGCCATTTTTCCTTTTTACCTTTTTCATTTGTATATGTACCTATATCTTTATTGTGCCACCATTTATGCAGATGCGCATACCTTCCCGTCTTCATCATAGCTCTACTTGGTGAAGATACAGTAGCAGCCCAACATGTCTTTACCATGCATCCATCTTTTGCTATCATTTCCATAACTGGGGTTTCTGCTCTGAACCTTAAATCTTGTGTGTCACCCCCATCAGGTTTCGACCATACAGATGATCCATACACCGGAAATTCTCTTGCGCTGATGTCATCTGCAAATAAAATTACAATATTAGGTTTGTTCTCTGCATGTAAATAAGAATTGGCAGATATTAGGAAGCAATAAGAATATAATAATTTCTTGTTTTTCATATTATGACATAAAGAGTGTTTAAAATAAATAGGTGCACCTTTATATGAAAATGTACCTTATATAATCTGACAAAGTTTAATTAATTATTTAATACATTTGAAACCGTATGAGTCTATTTCATAAGCTGAATTCAAATCGTCAGAAGCAGCTGGAAGTATATACGCAACAGCATAATATATATTATCAACAGACATTATGGCTTCTGTATCAGAAAGATTTATTTTTGCATATCCCGCATATAAATTATATGATTGTTTTGTAATCTCATTTTTGTTAACATCATATAAAGCAAAGACAACTTTACAGTTTTTGTCAGATGCATAAGTAAAACTGAAATTATACTTATTGTTTTCTTTATAGAACATTACTGCATGTTTATTGTTGAGATTTACTTTGTAACCGAAAACTTTTTCAACAGTAGGTTCAGGATATTCTTCATTTAAATCCTTAAGGATATATGAACGTATCCAGTCATAATAAGTCTTGTTTTTACTATCATCAGCCAGTTCTTCATCATTCGGCAATTCGATCCAAGGAGTTGGGTAAGTTTCAACTACCATATTAATTCCCATAGGTTCTGTTAAATAGAACGGGGCATTAGTATTTCTATTTTTGAATTGAATAGTCTTTCCTGACTTATTATTTAGATAGAATGTTGCAGAACTTTTGTCGT
This sequence comes from Bacteroides sp., assembly GCF_019417265.1. Lineage (GTDB taxonomy): Bacteria > Bacteroidota > Bacteroidia > Bacteroidales > Bacteroidaceae > Phocaeicola. Next base: position 47,505 of record NZ_DXVR01000009.1, on the reverse strand, counting down.
GCCACCAGCATCCGTAAGTATTAAAGTCATCCGAAGGAACTTTTCCATCGGGAAGGCTGAGTTTTGATTCTTCTGCTCTAATATCTTGTCTTTCGCTTCCGTCTGCAGGATCAAACCAGTAGTGAACGTTTGAATTCATTCCTTCATAGAAATATTTGCCGGAGAAATCACCTGTTCTGCCTATTGTTTCGCATATATCTAATTCTTGACTAAATCTCCCTGGTGCAGAATCTTCTGGTTGCTTTCCTTCTACAGGAAATGTACCAGTTCGGGTAGACATCCAAAATGTAGATGATAATGTAGTCTTGTTGGCCTTGAATCTACATTCATAGTAACCATAGTGTGCTTTTTGTTCCTTTGACACTACTGCTGCGCAAGATATGTTAAATTCTGTTCCATTGACGATTTTAGGTTCCTCCATTTTTATACCTTCAAGAACCATACATCCGTCTTTAAATGAAACACGTTCCTTTTCAAATAGTCCAGGAGCACGTCCTATCCATGTAGGATGTGGAGTTACCCATTTTGATTCATCGAGTTGACTGCTATTGAATTCGTCAGAAAACTGTTCGTTCAGTACCCATCTTTGTCCATCGGGAGGTAGTGGAATCGAATTTATAGGTTCGCTTTCATCAAATATACTGGGAACAATAATAGGACCAGGGCTTGAGTTATAATCGTCATCGTCACATCCTGTAGTTTGCAATGCTGATGAGAATAAAAGTACGTATAATAGATAATTTTTTTTCATGTTTTTTGTATTATAATTGTTAGGATTAAAAGAATCATAGTTCATGTTTTTTCATATGAACTATGATTCTTAGTATTCATCACTGAGCCGGACGGTATAATCTTTGTTTGAGAGTTATATTATCAAAGTATAGAACATGTCCAGGTTTTGATTTGAAATTTAGTGAAATGTTTGAATTGCCAGAGTTATTAATTACTCCTTTAGTAACTTTTGTTCCTTCAACAAATTCAAAGACACCTCCATGTCCTGATACAACTGAAGTATATGTAGATGGTGTGGTTTTTAAAGTATTAAAGCCTTGCCACTTCTTAAATATATCACCGTTTCCATGTTCACTTGCAATTCCAGATGCATATCTTAAAGACATATCATTTATTTTTGCGGTTTCAGTTTTATTTCTGAATGCGTCAAAGGTGAAAATAAATTCAGCGTCACTTGGTAGTTGATAACTTATTATACTTGTGAAATTAACCATCTTATCAGTACTGTTATCAGGCATGTCAATTTTTAATGTGCCGTTTTCCACACTTAAAATATCAATTGGCAGATTGTTATTTCCTGAAACAGCATTGAATCCAACATTACCGTCCTCGAAATCAAGTTTTATTATTGTTTCCGTATAACCTTCATAATTAACATTTTCTGGTGTGAAAATTTTCACATGCTTGTCCCCAATCTTAAATCCTGGATGGAATCCTGTGCGGTTGTAAATAATGTTTATTACATCATCTGCATATACTACTTCGGTTAATGTCAGGTTAAGAGTCTTACTGTCAACATACTCAATAGTTGCAATGGCTGGCATCATGACAGGAATATCATATTTGTTCTTGACTTCCAGAGAGAATGCAGCTACAAACTTATCATCAAATTCTGCAGCTTTTGTAATCCCTTTATCTAATTTCAATTCCAATTTTCGTGGTTCAACTGCTTTAATTGAAGTAATATTTACAGTTTCACTTTCAGGTGCCACTTCTTCTTCAAGATTTTCTGAAGACAAAGCTATGTCGTAACATTGATTTGATTGTAAGTTTATTTCTCCTGTTATGTTGGCGAATTTCTTTAGTCCTATTTCATCTTCCAGAATAATGGAAATACCTTTTTTAAATGTAGTTGGGGCAATTACAACATAATAATCATTACCTTTCACAATATCAGTACTTGTATTTGCCGGTAAAACCATAATTTCCGTAGCTGCACCTTCTTCATTAATGACAGTTGATGCTTCAGTACTGATTACACCATCGGCTTCAGCACCTTCCTTCACTGTAATATCAATGTTTCCTGCAATAAGTTCACCATTGTTTCCTTTAAGAGTTATTTTGTGTACTTCACTGCCAATGTTTTCATTTAAATTAATCTTTATAAAGCTAGCTGCATTGGTAAATTTTAATTTCATAGCAAGAGGATATTTGATTTCCTCCAATAGATATTTTCCAATGGCAACAGACGGATTAAGTCTGTTGTCAAAAGAACCTGCCACAGCTTTTTGAACATTGCTAAGTACTGTTGATATAGTAGCTGTTGATAATCCATTATCATCTACTTTCGTTTCTGATATTTTTGCATCAACATTAAATGGATATAACGCAAAATATGAATTATCAAATAAAGCTTTTCCTTTAAAATTTGCACTCAGGAAAACATTTTCTTCATCTTCATTGTCAATTGTAAACATAGAATTAACCTGTTTCGCAAATACTGATATCATGTCATCCTTACTCCATGAAATCTTATCTCCTTCATAGATGTTTGTTCTACTGAAGCTGCTGTTTTCTGAAGTGAAGACCATATCGATTTTCTCACCTTCTTTCGGTACAGGTGGAACATCTTTATATTGACTGAGGTTATAATCCTCACATCCTGCCGTCATAGCAGCAAATAAGGATAATGCAATTATATTCTTAATATGTTTCATAGTTTTTTTCTTGAGGTTTTTATATTATTACCATTCTTCAAGTTTAAGTACTGTTTTCAGATATATCAGTTCTTCCTGAACTTTATGTTTAAGACCATCCTCATCAGTATATTCATATTCCAGGTTGAAATGTGGATGATTATTCTCATCATAATTGAATTTTCCACTACCTGTTACCGATGATATGACGGAACCATCCATACCTTCTACAGAAACATTATTATCTTCATCAACCGAAATTTTCATAAAATGTTTTTCTACATTAAATCTTCCTATGAATGGAACCTTCAATGAGTTTTTTGATAGTGTAGTAAGTTCATGAATTCTGTTGTTCTGAACAAGGTCATCGGAATTATATTCTACTTTATCTGCTTCTGTACCGTCAGCATTGAATTTAGTATCTGTACCTTTTAGGAAATAAGTAGCATGGAATTTATTGAAATATTTCAATGCTATCAATGAATAATCCTTGTTTTCAAGAATAGAATCCATGTCGCACGATGTAATCTTGACAGGTAAAACATAAGTTCCGTTTAAGCTTTTCGGGTCGCTCATGAATTTATCTTTGTCAATCTTCACTTCTATTTCTCCTAAAATATTTCCTTCAGGCACCACGATATGATTACTGTTGGATAAAGTATAATATTCCTCGGGAAGAAGTTCTTTATCAGGATATTCTTCTAACAGTTCAGGTTGCACTTCATAATAAACATTCCAGTTTTTTTCATTACTGTATACTCCTGCCAATACTGTCCCAAAAGTAAATTTCATATCTTTGTTTTCCTCGTCAACTAAAGTTCTGAGAGGTTTCTGACGTGCGAAATAAGCGGTAGTATGGTCATAATCAAATTTATAATCTTCATAGCATGACTGGAATAACATAGCCATACATGCAACTGCAAATAGTTTTAATAAGATCTTCATGTTTTTTAAGTTTTTAATTACCATCCTTGGTTTTGTGTTATTGCAGGACATTTCAAAATTTCAGCTTTAGGTATAGGTTCATAATACATATAATCTTTATATACAGGAGACTGCACTATAGATATTGTACCCTTTTTATCGTTAGCATCGCTATAAATAATACCTTTTACCGGTTCGTTAAGGTTTTCTTTCCATCTTCTTAAATCGAAGAATCTATGATTTTCAAAACAAAGCTCAATGCGTCTCTCGTTTTTTATCAATTCCATTAGTTCTTCTTTCGTACGAAGAGAGCTCAAGTACTTATCATCACCCGAGCTGGCTATACCGGCTCTTCTTCTCACTTCTCTTATAGCTTGTCTTGCTGTATATCCCAAAACATTGTTGTCAGGACCGTAAGCCATATTTGCTGCTTCTGCAAAATTAAGGAAAACTTCTACTTTACGGATAAGAGCATAGTAGAAAAAGTCCTTAATCTGATTTCCTGCAATCAGATTTGCTTTTGAACTTTGCCATTTTCTTAAGAAATATCCTGTTCTTGTAGTATTTTTATCGTCTACTCCTACAGCTCCAGGCATACAGTTACCGCCATTGTATGTCTGTATTGTTACTCCTTTAAATACATCACCGTTTTTCAGTACAGTCATTGAAAGACGTTTGTCTCTGCCGGCAAACGGATTTTCAGGATTATAATTGCTCAGGCTTTGGTCGGCTGTAATGGGATAACCGTTTGCCATAGGGAAAGCATCTACCAGATTCTGTGATGGATTACATTTACCCTGACCTATAAGTCCTACGGCAGGAGGAAAGTTTCTCTGAGCCATACCTATCTCTCCTGTTGCATCACCTGCAACTCTACGTAATATAACTTCATTGTTTGCGGTAGTTATATTATTATAAAATTTGCTGGAGATATTACCCAAATCATATATATCCGGCAATGTTGTACCAATCATGTCTAAAGCAGCTTTTGCGGCAGCTGCTGCTTCTTCGTAAAGCTCATTTTTATTGTCCAGATTGTATAATGGACTTGCCGCATAGAGCAGAACTCTTGATTTAAGAGCCATACAAGCTATCTTGCTTGGGCGTCCCAATTGTGAACTACCCAAAATAGCATTATCTCCTGTATATTCAATTGGTAAGCCGGCTTCAAAAGCCAGATCCAAATCTTCAACAATTCTTTTAACGCAGTCACTAAATGAATCTCTAGGTTTCATTTCTATATTGTCGATATCCATATTCTCTGTTACAATAGGGAAACCCAGTAATTCACCATTTACGTCAATACCGGAAAAACGTCTTAGAAGTTCAAACTCGTTCCATGCTCTTAAAAAATAAGCTTCACCCGTAATTCTTTTGCGGTATGCCTCATTTTCTTCGGGATTTGTAGCCATATATACAAGATCCTCATCAGTTCCAATTCTTAGGAACTCATTTAAGTTTCGTATATTTTCGTAAGCGGCATTCCAGTTGTTGAGTGGGCTGTTTACGTCTGTCCAGTATCCATCCTGACCACTCATCTTGTTCATATTTCCATTCAGATTGTTTGATAATGCGTTATCTGTTGCACAATCCAGAAAATCACTTCCAAATGAATCAAAATTAGTAGGTATTGATCTGTAGGCAAAAGTTATCAGTCCTCTGATTACTCCTGTTTGTTCTGTTAATTGCTGTTCTGTCTTCTCGTTAGTAAGTTTTGTGTCAAAGAAACTGTCGCACGATGATAATAACAACAGTGAGCAGCAAGATGTTATTATAAACTTTTTCATTATTGTTTTCTTTTAGTATATAAATTAATAAGTTATATCAAATCCAAAAGAGAATGAACGGAACATAGGGTTACCGGTTATACCTGCATTTATATTCTCTGGGTCAACGTCTTTTATTGACGATAGAGTAAATAAATTGTCACCCTTTGCAAAGAATTTCAAGCCATTGGCACCAAATTTCTTACAAACTTTTTTAGGTAGTTGGTATGCCAGTTCTACTGTCCTTAGTTTGAAATATGAACCATTTTCCATCCAGTAATCAGAGTTTCTATAACTGTGACCTGTTGAAAGACTGGTCAAACGTGGGTATGTTGCATTGTCCTGGATGTTCCCAGTTTCAGGATTTACAATAGCTGTTCCAAGTACATTTACAGAGTATTTGTTTTCTCCTGTACAGAAATAGTATGAATTAGTCATCATTCTGTCAAATCCTGCAACTCCTTGACCTAACATATATAAAGAAAAACCTTTATACTCCAAATTGATATTAAGCGCATAGTTTACTCTTGGGAATGAGTTACCGATAAATACTTTATCATAATCATTGATAACATTGTCATTCAAGTCGTTTGTAACATTCAGGAACCTTATATCACCAGGTTTAATTTCTCCGTACAATGATGAAACGCCGTGGTCATCTATTTCTTGCTGGTTCTTATAAAGACCGTCCGAAACCCAACCCATAATGGCATCTGTAGATTTTCCAGTACGATTCTGGTGCTCATACAGATTATTTTCATCATAGACTTCGTGTATAGCTCTTGTAAACATAAAATTACCACCTATCTGATATTTCAGTTCACCAATTCTGTCTTTCCAGCTCATACCCACTTCAACACCTCTGTTACTTATTTCATTATAGTTAAGCATAGGATATACACTGCCATACCCTACATAACCCGGTATTAAGGTTTGAACATTTGTTGGTATATCATATCTATATTCATAGAAGAAGTTACCTTCCATGCTCAATCTGTTGCTGAAGAACGTACCTTCAATACCAATATTGGTTTCCCTTGATTTTTCGAAAGTGAAATTCTTGTTACCTATCTGGCTGGGTTTGAATCCATATTCAATTTCTGAGTTATTTTCGCCTACTCTATAGTTACCGTTTGCTGTGTAGAAGTTATCATAAACCATATAAGCAAAATTGTTGTCATATCCCATAACACCAAAGCTGCCTTTCAGTTTTAAGAAGTCTATCCATTCAATATCTTTCATAAACTCCTCATTAGATATATTCCAGGCAAGTCCGACTGCACCAAACAATCCCCATCTGTTTTCTTTCGTAAATTTGTCCGAACCCATCAGTGAACCGTCTATTTCAACAGCATATCTTCTGTCGTAAGCATAGTTGGCACGTAAAGCTATATTCATTCTTTTGTCATCCTGTACGGTTTTAGGACCGTCAAGAAGCATTTTGTCCATCTTTCTCTGTACGTTATAAACGAGGTTTGAAAGCACCTCATGCTTATCCCATCCTCTGCTGTAGTCTATTTGTCCTGTGACCCCAAAATTTCTGTAAGTATTATCACTGAATTTTGTTTCACTACCTTTTACTTCATCTTCACCAACCTTTGTAAAAGTCCCGTCATCTTCAAGGCGTAGTCTGGAATATTTATAAGTCTTACCTTTTGACAAAGCCGAAAATGCATCGTACGACATAAACAGTTTTGCTTTCAGTCCCGGAGTAATTTTATATAAGTTAAAATTTAAACCGATATTGGTCTGTGCATACGAGTTTTCATCGTCGGCATATCCTTTTCTTGTAAGTTCACCATAAAGGTTTGTGCTTTGGTTTTTACTCCATCCCAGCATGGTGTCGTCGCCATATTCTCCCATAAACAAAGGGTAGTCGTTAGGTCGGTGAGTGGAAATGGCATTGAAGAAATTATTATATGATATATTAGGACGTGACCACATATCCCAGCGTGCAGCAATATCCAGATATGCAGACATAAAGTCGTTAATCTTGTAATCAAGATTACTTCTTAAATTAAGTCTGTCGTACGAAGTTGATTTACCTACAGCTTCCAGACCGCCTTCGCCGTAATAACCAAGGTTAAGAAAATACCCTACGTTATTTTTATTACCGTTAACCTGAACATTTGCTCTGTAAAAGCTAGTATTAGGTTTAACAAATGTATCATAAAAATCCACATTCGGATAACGTAGTGGGTCCACACCTTCGGCATAACCAATCATATCTTCTTCTGTATAACGTGGAGTCAATCCGTCATTAATCATTGCCTGTCTGAAATACTTTACATAGTCGTATGATGAAAGATATTCAGGTGTTCTTGTTGCTTGTTTGAAACCATATTCACCTGTTGCCTTATATGTAGTTTTGCCTTTACCGCGTTTGGTGGTTATCATAATAACACCATTGGCAGCTTTGCTTCCGTACAGCATTTTTGCGGTAATGTCTTTCAATACCTGCACTGATTCTATTTCTTCGTTTGTTATACTTGAAAGCGCACGGTTGTTCATACCGTCAATAATAATCAACGGTCCGTCACCATTGTTCCCTCTTGAAAGTCCTCTTACTTTCCAAGTAAATCCTTCTGCACCGGGATTACATGAGCCGTTCATTACAATTAATCCTGTAGCCAGTCCGTTTATGGCTGAGTTCAATCCGAATTTATTGCTATGACTTAGCTGTTCTCCCGTAACAGTGCTTACAGCTCCCACATGTCTCTCTTTGTCTATCTTAGTATATGGGAGCGATATAATACTATCCTGCTGTCCGTCGAAAGATACAGGAGTATTATTTTGCGCGTATATGACACTTGTACCAAAACAAGTCATCAGTATAGATAAATATATATTTTTCATAATACTTTTTATAAATTACCAACCTGGATTCTGTTTGAAAACTGACATCATATTCATTGTAGCAATATCAAATGGATACCAGTAATGTTTATCTTCAAATACTCTGACAGCTACATCCAATAATCTTTTCTCGTATTTAAGTTCTCCGTTTACACTATGGATGTATGCACCGTATATACAATTTACATCTTTGAACAAATCTTTAGCTATTCTCCATCTTCTGATATCTGTCCATCTGTGGAACTCCTGATATAATTCTACAGCTCTTTCGTTATATATCCTTTTTCTGAAAGTTTCTTTATCTGTGGTATATTCAGGTCTTACGTCACACATACCTACTCGTCTGCGTACAATGTTTATGGCCTCTACTGCTGTTAAATCTGTATTTGGAACAGCTCCTGTAGGTCCGTATACTTCGTTTGCAGCTTCAGCAAAATCAAGGTACAACTGTGCTACCCTTATAAATGGGAATATTCTGTAATATTTTAATACGTTTTCCAGATTATTGTTTCCATTCCAGCGGTGCTTGTGATGGATATAACCTGTAAAAGTCAATTGTCTATTTTTAAACTGATTCCAGTGCCATGAACCTTCACTTGCGTCAAGTGTTTTAGGATGTTTGGCATCAGTCTTATCTTTCAAAGGATACATATCATCTCCGTGACAGTAGATAAACATTTTCAGTCTTGGGTCTCTGTTTGAGTATGGATCGTCAGGGTTGAAATCACCGCGTGAATCATTAACATCCCATCCTGTAGATGTCTCAAACCAGTCAACAGCATTCTGGGTTGGAGAATTGAATACTGTCCATCCCCCGTCAAAGAACGGAAGATACCATCCTGTGCCACTTCCACCATATTGTTCGATTACTGTCGTGTGAGTTAGAGGTGGTTGAAAGAGTGCTTCATCGCTTATTGGATGGATTTTTGAATAGAAATTCTCAAAATAGTTTTCCTTGTCATACATTTTATATCTTGTACCCTCCAGACTCTTTATAGCTTCTATTGATGCTTCAACAGCCCGTTTGGCCATATCTATATTATACAATTTTGAGTCAGAGCCGTATGGATTAAGGTCAGGATTCATGTTAGGACTTGCCGCATAAAGCAACATCATGGCTTTTAGAGCTTTTGCCGAAGCCTGAGTGGGACGACCTTTATCACTTGCATTTTTCCATTCTGTAGGAAGATATTTAATGGCTTCATCCATATTGCTTATCATCCATTCAGCTGATTCCAGATATGTAGGTCTGGCTACATCAAAGTCCTCATTATTATCGAAAACTCTGTCCATTATAGGCATACCTCCATATCTGTTTATTATCTGGAAGTAATGCCATCCTCTCAGGAAATAGCATTGTCCTAATAACTGGTTCTTCAATTCTTCGGGAGTATAACCGATTTCTTCGGGGAAAACAGTTAGTAAATCTATATTTGCAAGACATTGATTTACTGCACGGATGGCAGCTACAGCTTCACCGGCAGGCTCTCTGTTGTATCCTCTGTTGGCCGCATTTGTTGCAGAAGATTCATTCTGATTTTTAAAACCGAAATCTCGTCCTTTATAATCCAACCATAATCCCGGATTTACAGAATTTACTGTAGGCACACCTCCTTGCGCAGCCTGAGCTTCATCCGAAAACCCCCCAACTTCACAGTCCCAGTCGAATCTGTCAAATACGTAATTATGAACCAAAGCCGTTGCTCTGTCCATAGCCCCCCTAAAATTGTAATATTCGCCATATACTTCTTCCTTGGTAATACCCATCTCAGGATTTACATCAAGAAAATCCTCACAAGAGGTCATGGCTGCTATTGCTAAACTGTAGAGTATATATTTTTTTATTTTCATAATCATTCTTTTTTTTATAAAGTTAATCTGAAACCAAAATTAAATCTCTTGGATATAGGGTAAACTTCAAGTTTATTAGCTTCCGGGTCAAATGAATCTGGCAAGTCTGACCAAGTAAACAGATTCTGACCGTTAGCATAAACTTCTATGTTTTCCATCAAGAAATTCTTTTTCTTTAACAGACTTCTGAAACTATATTTCAATTCGAGATTACGTAAGCGCAAAAATGCACTGCTTTGTGTGCAATATGTACTTGTCTGCTGGTTATGGCTGTGCTTTTCGGCATGTAGAATCGGATGACTTGCATCAGGATTTTCCGGACTCCAGAAATCAAGCTGTTCGTTGTTATGAAGCATAAATCCTGACTGAACTGTTGTATCCCATTCCCAAAGGTATGCTCCTGAAACATATTTTGAAAGTCCGAACATACCGTTGAACATTGCGGAAACACTGAATCCTTTATATGAGAACCCTAATGAAAATGCATACGTTTTGGTCGCATAACTAGGATCTTTAATTGGAATCCAGTCATTCTTGTCAACAATACCATCGCCAGTGTAATCCATATAAATAAGGTCGCCCGGTATAAGTCCTGTTGTATTATATGAAGATACCGGATAGTTATAAATATCATCCCAGTTCTGGTAAAGTCCTAAATCAACAAGTCCTGAGCGCCATCCGATAGGTTTCCCTGCCTGGCGAAGGTATTCCGGAGTTGATTTGGCATCATCTCTGAAAACTATTCGGTTTTCTGTGAGCGACATATTTCCGGTAAACCAATAGTCAACCTTTCCTATTTTGTCATTCCATTTCAGCTCAATATCAATACCGTGATTCTTTGTTTTACCAAGATTTGCCTTTGGTGCTGAGTTTCCGAACCAATATGGTACAGTATTTCTTTGCATCAGTATTCCTTCACGTCTTTCGTTAAACAAGTCAACCGAACCTCTTAGTCTGCTTTTTAGGAATGTCATTTCTATACCGATATTCTGTTTGATTGCTGTCTCCCAAGTATTATTTACATTTGCCGGTGTTCCTTCAACATATACAGTTCCTATACCTGAAACCGGTTCGCCGTAATAAACATTACTGTTGTACGATGAGTATGTTGAAAGGTATGAATATCGCTGTCCGCCAAGTCCTCTATCGGAACCTATTTCTCCATACGAATATCTGATTTTAAAGAATTCCAGTTCTGGTAAATGATCTTTAATAAACTTTTCTTCCGAAACAACCCATCCCAACGCTACTGAAGGGAAGAAACCGAAACGCTTGCCCGGTGCAAAATTTTCATTACCATTATATGCACCGTTGAATTCAAACAAATATCTGTTGTCATATCCGTATGTTGCTCTACCAACCCACGATTCTTCCAGATTTGGGAATGAAACCTTACTTTGGTATTTTCTTCTGTTCATCAACGCTAAGAGACTGAAATCATGTTTACCAATTTTATTTTTATACAGTAATGAAAATTCGTAGTATAGACTCTTGTTGTAGTCTGCCAGATATTCAGCATTTACTCTTGGTGACTCAGGTAATTGCAGAGGGTCTTTCTGTATATATCCTGTATTATCCGGATTAGGGTGATAATATATTGGTTTAGCATCAATTGAACTGTCGTATCTTCTGTAATAGTTGTACGATAGTTTGGCAGTAAACTCAAGTCCTTTGATAATCTGCTGTTTAAGAATAAAGTCGGAGTACAGTCTGTTGCTTCTCCTCATCCACTGTCCTTCTTTTTCCATCATTGCCCAGTAATTAGGGTTCTCTGGAGTATTAGGTTCTGTACCTATAAGTCCGTCACTGGTAATAGGAGGAGCTCCAACCATTGCAAACTGATATAGACGAGCTAAATTTTCACCTCCTTGGGCTATACCACCATTACTTCCTTGTGTAATATAGTTACCATTCCAGTCCTTAACGTCGCCCGACAGTTTCACAGAGAATTTTGTAGTCTTTGTAAGATTGAAGTCCAGATTACTTCTCCAGTTATATCTTTTCTGGTAAGTACGCGGGTCAAATTCACTCTGTTTTTTTATGTCGAAGATATCACCGTCGTAGTTATAACCAAATGAAGTAAAATATTTCACAAAGTCATTTCCACCAGATATATTGAGGTTATAAGCCTGCGACTGACCATTTGTAAGAAGATAATTAATAAAGTTAGTGTAAGAGTAATAGTCCATATCTCTGTTCGGATCTTCCCATCTTGCAATTTCTTCTTGTGTATGAAGTTTTGAGAAACTGTTTTCATTTATAAGAGCCAGATTATGATGTCTGAGATTTGTAGGGTAGTCAGTAATATAATCTGTATCAATAGTAGGACTCTTTATACCAAAATTAGCCGAGAAATTAATTTTGGTTTTACCCTTTGCACCTTGTTTTGTTGTAATAAGGATTACACCATTTGCCGCCTTAACACCATATACCGCAGTGGCAGACGCATCCTTCAACACAGAAATTGATTCAATTTCATTAGGGTCAAGGTCGTTGAAATCACGTTCCACACCGTCAACCACGAAGAGAGGTGAACTGTCAGTCCAGGTTGATTGTCCGCGAATCAATATATTTGCAGCTGTAGAACCCGGCTGTCCTGCAGCCTGCATAGTAGATACACCAGGCATGATACCAGTCAATGCTTCAGAAACAGTTGTAACATTACCAGCCCTAAGCAAGTCTTCACCTTTTGCTTGAGTAATAGATCCAACGACACTTTCCTTTTTCTGCTGACCGTAACCTACTACAACAACTTCTTCAAGAAGTTCCGAGTTCTCGCTTAATGTTACATTTAATGTTTTCTGTCCTTTGTAGGTAAAAACTTTAGTCTGCATACCTACGTAACTGAATTCAATTTTTTCCCCTTCTTTCAAATTATTAAGAACATATTGACCGTCGAAGTCAGTAATAGTTCCGTCTCCTGTTCCTTTAACTAATACCGATACACCTATCAGTCTTTCATTATTGGTATCAGTTACATAACCTTTTAATGTCTGAGAATAAATTTCTCCCCATAGAAGATTAATACACAGGATAATAAAATAAATAAATTTGTTTGATTTTTCCCGTTGCATAATTAAAATTGTTTTTTTAGTAAAATTATAAGGTAAAAGATTTTATTATTATGATTCCCTAATATTCTAAATCATGGAGATCGGATAGGAATTTGTTTGGTTAAATGATTTAAAAATTGTGTTCTCATAATTGCATTTTTTTGTAAGTTTTTGCAAAAATGCATAAACCAATTAAATTTTATAGGTGTGTTTTTCTTTAATTTTAGAGGGGTATTTTTTATAATAATGCGATATCAGTTATTTATAGTTTCATAATGTAGGGAATGGATATTATGAATATTTATCAAAAATAATTTAATGAACCGTTCTCATTTGTTTAAGAACGGTTCATATCACCAACAAAATAATCATTTTAATTATGATAAAACACAAAGTATTACAATAGTTGCTTCTCTATTATTTCTTTAATTTTCGGATACTCTTCATCAGTATCACCGGTTTGTATTCTCAGTTCTTTAAGTTTTGCTTTCAAGCTTTCGAATACATCCTTGTATTTAGGGTCGTTTACTACATTATGCATTTCCATAGGATCCTTTTTCAAGTCGTAAAGTTCGAAAGCAACAGGAGTAGGAGCGGTAGTATTGCTTCCCTTAGTTTTTCTCTGCCATGGCATAGTAAGTTCGTTCTGTCTGTTTTCGTCATAATGACGTCCATAGAACAGAATAAGCTTGTAATCATTTGTTCTTATACCAATATGAGCAGGAATATCATGATGAATCATGTGCATCCAGTATCTGTAGTATGTTGCGTCCCTCCAGTTTTCAGGTTTCTTTCCTTTGAAAACAGAAGCGAAGCTTTTTCCGTCCATATATTCTGGTGCTTTACCTCCCGCTATTTCAATAAGAGTTGGAGCGAAGTCGATGTTATTAATCATCAGATCGCTATGTTTTCCTCTGTCTTTCTGTCTTGGATCCCTTACTATAAAAGGCATTCTCATAGATTCTTCGTACATCCATCTCTTATCCATAAGGTCATGCTCTCCCAGCATCATACCCTGATCGCCTGTATATACAATAATGGTGTTGTCCCACAAACCTTCTTTTTTCAGATAATCGAAAAGTCTTTTCAGGTTTTCGTCTACACCTTTAACACATTTCAAGTAGTCTTTAAGGTACCTTTGATATGCCATATAAGTATCTTTTTTCTTGTCTCCGGTATTTATTTTATACATATCAACATAGTTCCTGTACTGATGTCTTTGCGAAATAGAAGTACCTATGTAGTGTCTTAAAGAGTCATTCTTTCCTCTTGTTGCTTCCGAGCCCCATCCGTCCTGATTATATAGTGATTCAGGTACCGGTACTTCCACGTCATCAAGAAAATCGGCATAGAACGGATTGTATTCAAACATATCGTGCGGAGCCTTATAATGATGCATAATGAAGAATGGCTTGTTCTTGTCTCTTTTGTTTTTCAGCCAGTCCAGAGTTATGTTTGTAATTACCTCCGATGAATACCCTTGAGATGTAACCTGATTTTTTGGCCATTTTTCCTCCTCTACTTCATTTGTAAGGAAAGTAGGGTTGAAATATTCACCCTGACCTCCGTGACCGTTAAGAACCTTATAGTAATCAAAATTAACCGGTTCATTTTTCAGATGCCATTTACCCACCATGGCAGTCTGGTAACCCATTTTCTTGAATTCTTTTACCAGATACTGTCTGTCGGTACTCAATGAGTCATCTAATGTAAGAACCTTGTTATGATGCGAATATTGGCCGGTCATTATACATGCACGGCTAGGGGTGCTTATTGAATTAGTACAGAAACAATTGTCGAAAATCATACCATCGTTTGCCAAGGCATCTATATTCGGAGTGATATTCAATTCGGCAAGACGGCTACCATATACACCTATTGCCTGCGATGTATGGTCGTCCGACATAATATATATAACATTCATCTGCTTTTCTTCCTTACATGAAACAACAATAGGCAAAGCAGCTAAAATAAGATATTTATTCATCTCCAATAAAATTTTATAATGAGTCCTTGATTATTGATTTTTTAAAGCGTTGTCGATAATTTCTTTTATCTTAGGATAATTCTCGTCAGTATCGCCAACTTTTTCTCTAAGTTTTGCCAGACGCACTTTCATATCTTTCAGAACATCTTTATATTCAGGATCATTTGCTACGTTCTTCATTTCCATAGGATCCTTTTTCAAGTCATAGAGTTCGAAAGCAACCGGTGTCTGTACTACTTTATGACTACCTTTGTCTCTTAGCCACCACATGGAAGGAGTACCCATAGTCTTTTCGTCATAATGTCTTCCGTAGAATAGTATAAGTTTATAATCTTTTGTTCTTATACCGATATGTGCTGGAATATCATGGTGAATCATGTGCATCCAGTATCTGTAGTAAACCTCATCTTTCCAGTTTGCCGGAGTCTTACCTTCAAATACATCGGCAAAACTTTTTCCGTCCATATATTCCGGAGCCTTACCGCCAGCCAGTTCAATCAGAGTAGGTGCAAAGTCTATATTATTTATCATTAAATCGTTGTGTACGCCTTTTTGTTTGGATTTTGGGTCTCTCACAATAAAAGGCATCCTTATTGACTCATCATACATCCATCTTTTGTCCTGCAGGTCGTGTTCACCAAGCATCATACCCTGGTCGCCTGTATAAACAATAATTGTGTTTTCCCAAAGTCCCTCTTTTTTCAGGTAGTCAAACAGTCTCTTCAAGTTATCATCCACGCCTTTAACACATCTCAGATAGTCTTTCAGGTATCTTTGGTATGCTTCGTAAGTATCCTTTTCAGGGTCACCTGTATTTATCTTATAGTCCTCTGCGTAGCTTCTGTTCTCATGTCTTCTTGAAATTGAAGTACCGATGAAATGTCTCAGAGAGTCATTTTTCCCTCTTGTAGCCTCAGAACCCCATCCATCCTGATTATAAAGCGATTCAGGTACAGGAACTTCTACATCTTCAAGATAATATTTATATCGGGGAGCATACTCAAACATGTCGTGAGGAGCTTTATAGTGATGCATCAGGAAGAAAGGCTTGTTCTTGTCACGTCTGTTTTTCAGCCAGTCAATAGTTATATTTGTGATAACATCCGAAGAATATCCATTTGTCTTCACCTGATTTTCAGGCCATTCTTTGTTGCTTAATTCATTTGTAAGAAATGTGGGATTAAAATATTCACCCTGTCCTCCATGACCGTTAAGAACTTTGTAATAATCAAAGTTTGCAGGCTCGTTTTTAAGGT
This sequence comes from Bacteroides sp., assembly GCF_019417265.1. Taxonomy (GTDB): domain Bacteria; phylum Bacteroidota; class Bacteroidia; order Bacteroidales; family Bacteroidaceae; genus Phocaeicola. The sequence goes on along the minus strand of NZ_DXVR01000009.1, from coordinate 31,164 downwards.
GCCATTTACCCACCATGGCAGTCTGATATCCCATTTTGCTGAATTCCTTCACAAGATATTGTCTGTCCACGTCAAGTTTTTCGTCAAGAGTAAGAACTTCGTTATGGTGAGAGTATTGTCCGGTCATTATGCATGCACGGCTTGGAGTACTGATAGAGTTTGTACAGAAACAATTGTCGAATACTACTCCGTCACTGGCCAGTTCGTCAATATTAGGAGTAGGATTAAGTTTTGCCAGACGGCTTCCGTAAGCTCCAATAGCTTGTGAAGTGTGGTCGTCCGACATGATGAATATCACGTTCATCGGTTTTTCCTGTGCCATACTCCACACAGTAGGTACGGCGGTAAATACTGCAGCCAAGCTGCAGTTAAAATTTAATTTTATCATGGTATGTAAATTTTTTATTTAATGATAAACTTGTTTTCCGGTTGTAATACCCTAAAAATGTATCGTTCATATTTCGTTATATATAGGCTTATAAAGTTTTCAAAACATATGAATCTGTCTGATAAGCCTTATTTATATCAGTTTCATTTTTCGGTAACAGATATGCTACAATATAATATACTTTATCTTTATCATATTGTATACTATATTCAAAATTGAAGCCGGCATATCCGGCAAAGAGTCTTTTCGAATCTCTACAAATCTCTTTTTTGTCTTTATCGTATATTACTAGTACAGCATTACAGTCATAATCTGCAGTATATATCAGCTCAGTGCTATATTTGTTTTCTTTATTTGTGAATATTCTGCTTACCTTATTTGTTATATTAATTTTATTGCCAAACACTTTATTGTGGCTTTCTTCAGCTTCCTTGTTAATATCAATAAGTTTATAAGCTCTTACCCAGTCGTAATATGTTTTGTTTTTTGTTTCATCTGCAAGCTCTTCATCGTCAGGAAGATCTATCCATGGGTATGGATAGGTTTCCACTACCATGTTCACACCCATAGGTTCAGTAAAATAAAATGGTTCATTAGTGTTTCTATTATAGAACTCTACACTTCCTGATTGGGTGTTGTTTAGATAGAAAGTGGCTGAACTTTTGTCTTTCCACCAGCAACCATACACATTGAAATCGTCCGATGGTACACCTCCATCTTCTCTGTATAGTCTTGTCTCCTTTGCTCTAATGTCTTTCTGTACATTTTCTCCCTCGGGAGTAAACCAATAATGAACATTTGAATTCATTCCTTTATAAAAGAAATTCCCGTTAAAATCGCCTGTCCTTCCAATACATTCGCAAATATCAAGTTCTTGTTTATACATCCCTGGGGCTGATCCTTCAGGCTGATTTCCTTTGGTAGGAAATTTTCCACCTCTGTTTGATAGCCAGAACGTCGACGAAAGTGTAGTCTTATTAGCTTTGAATCTGCATTCATAATAGCCATAGTGCGCTTTTTCTTCTTTAGAAACCACAGCTGCGCATGAAACATTGAATTCAGTTCCATTTATAATTTTCGGACTTTTCATTTTTGTACCCTCAAGAACCATACATCCGTCCTTAAACGAAACTCTTTCCTTTTCAAACAGACCTGGCGCACGTCCTTTCCACGTAGGATGTGGATTTATCCATTTTGACTTATCCAATTCACCTGAATTAAAATCATCTGTAAACATATCATTTACAATCCATCTTTGCCCGACAGGTGGTAAGGGAATAGTTTTTATCTTTTCACTAACCGGAAAAGTATTTTCAGGAAGTTCATCAACATTATTGTTATACTCACTTCGCTGATTATTGACAGATTCTTCCAGAGTCTCTTTTTTTTCATTTCCCGCAATAACAACTTCATTAGTATTTGCAAGAGTTATTGAAGTCAAGATTAATAAATTTGTAAGGCAGATTCTTTGTTTCATGATTTTCATTCTAAATTTTACAACAGTAGCAGAACTTAATCTGCCGCCGTTGTAAAAAAAATAAAAAAAATTACTTCACTTGTTTTTCATTTGTAATAAACATATACAAATAAAGTTTGTCTAATATTTATATTTTATAGTAATTGTAATATGTTCAATTCAAATTATGCGTATAGGTACATGTAACTATCTTTGTTTGTATATACTTTCTTAAATATATCTGTGTAACAAAATTATGATTTTCTTATGGATGATATAGTGGGTATTTTAAAAAATAAAAGTAGGTGTTTTCGTCTTTATATAATAATTTTTTTACTTATGGACTGAATTGATATAATATAGTCAGATGCTTACTTAAATATTCAGCATCTGACTATAAAAACTAATTATTATACTTTGTTCTTATAAACAGTGTTATTGTCTGCTTTTAGAACATATGTCCTCATATTCTTTGTATCTACATTATGAGTGAACACTTCTTCTTTTACTGTTGCTCTGTCAATGTTTACGCTCTGCATTTTTCTGTCATCGTCAGCAGTACTTTCCAGATTTACCTTAACAGTTTTGTCTCCGTGGTTCATAATTCTTACTGTAGAAATAAGCTTGTTGTCGGTCTTGTCAATTAACGGTTTAGCAGTTACAGTACCGCTAAGTTCAATTTTAAGAACGTGAGCATAGTCGGTAGGCTGCTGTTTTGGAAATTTCACTTTCAAACCTCCGTCTGTAAGTTTGTACTCAAGATTTTCGTCAGAACCAAGCATCTTTACAGATTTAATTTTGACATTCTCAGTAAATTCTTTTGCAAACGATTTTATCAGCACTTCATCGGCCCAAGCCAGTGATATCGCATACACATTGTTGTCGCGAGTTGTGAATCGGATATCCTGAGCAGTGTATTCGGTTTTTTCATTATCTGTCATGTAACCTGCAGTTCCTTTGTTTTCACCTTCGCCGGGAGTAACCCATGGACGTGAACTGTATATTGCTTCACCGTTAACTTTAAGCCATTTACCTATTTCGATAAGTACATTTTTCTGCTCATCGGTAATTGTACCATCAACTTTAGGTCCTACGTTTAGCAACAGGTTACCGTTTTTACTTACAATATCAACAAAGTCGTCAATAATGTGGTCCGGAGTCTTGTTTTCTTCGTCAGGACAGTAACTCCATGATTTTTTACCTATTGATGTATCGGTTTGCCATGAGTGTTTACGTATTCTGTCGCTCTTTCCACGTTCAATATCAAATACTTGAATATTATCACCATAACCGAATTTTGTGTTTACAACCACTTCCTTACCCCAATCGCGAGCATTATTATAATAATATGCCATGAACTTATAGAAAGTAGGTTGGAACGGATATTTACCTACAGTCCAGTCGAACCATATCAGTTCAGGCTGATATTGGTCGATAAGTTCGTATGTATGCAAAAGGAACTCACGTCTTGACTTTTCATTCGAACCTTCATATTTTCCGTAGTAAGGAGTCATACCTTTACCTTCCGGCTGGTGCAGACGTTCGCCGTAAAGAGAAATACTCATATCCTGAACATCCGATGGAGTCTGCATGCCATATTCATAGAACCAGGCATTTTCGCAGCGGTGTGATGACAGACCGAAATGAAGACCTTCGGCTGTAATAGCTTTCTTCAATTCGCCTATCACGTCACGCTTAGGTCCCATATCCACAGCATTCCATTTGTTGAACGTACTGTTATACATAGCAAATCCGTCATGATGCTCGGCTACAGGTACCACATACTGCGCACCCGACTTCTTGAAAAGCTCAGCCCATTCCTGCGGATTGAAGTTTTCTGCCTTAAACATTGGTATAAAGTCCTTATAACCGAACTCTGTAAGCGGACCGTATGTCTTAACATGATGCTTATTTATGGCATGTCCTTCCTTGTACATCCATCTTGAATACCATTCGCTGCCGTATGCAGGTACAGAATAAACACCCCAGTGAATGAAAATACCGAATTTTGCATCTTCAAACCATTTTGGAATTCTGTAATTCTGCGTTATAGATGCAGAATCAGGCTGGAAAATATTTGTCCCCTTTGGGGAAGCCGTAGTTTCAATGTTCGGTTTATACTCCGTATTGTTACAGGCACATAAGCATGCAAGTGTCGCTGCTGCTATAGAAGTACGTATTGCTTTCATTTCGTTCATTTTTTATTTTTTTTTACATTAACTGTTGTTGTCGCTTGTTCAAGCCCTTTTGATGTGGCTGTAATGTTCGTTATACCTTCTTTGTCTTTGTCCGACTGTACAATAAGCATACACATTCCGCTGAAAGCTTTTCTCTTAGGTTCGATGAATGATTCCAGAGTAGCTGCATTGCCGTTTCCTACAGCTCTGAAGTGTCCTGCACCTTCTACACTGAATTCCACCAGATTGTCGGCTTCAGGGCATAGATTGCCGTCCTTGTCTTCAATTCTCACAGTAATATACGACAAGTCTTTTCCGTCGGCAGTTATTACCTTTCTGTCCGGTATTAGTTTTATCTGTGCCGGTTTGCCTGCTGTCCTGATTGTTTTTTCGGCTTTCAGTTCACCTAATTTGTTGTAAGCCTTTACTGTGAGTTCTCCCGGTTCGAAGGAAACATCCCATGAAAGGCGGTATTTAGACTGGAAAGTTTTCGGTCCGTAATGATTGAACGAAACCAGTATTTCCGTAAGGTCTCTTCCCTTGACACGCTTTCCGAATGACTTTCCGTTCAGGAACAGTTCTGCCTCATAACAGTTGGTATATACATATACAGGTATATTCATCCCTTTTTTCCAGTTCCAGTGTGGAAGTATATGAACCATCGGCTCATCTGTCCATTGGCTTTGGTAAAGATAGAATCGGTCTTTAGGCAGACCGCAGAGGTCTACCGCTCCAAAGTATGATGACCTTGAAGGCCAGTCATCGTTCCAGTATCCGTGAGTTGAGTTGTCCCTTCCTCCGTATGGTGTCGGTTCTCCCAAATAGTCGAATCCGGTCCATACAAATTCACCCATAAATCGCGGGTTCATTTCCTGGAAGTAGAATTCAATATCAGGTGGATATGCCCATTTTGGACCGATAAGGTCGTAGCTTGTAACCTGATTGGTACCATTCTTTTCGTATTTTTCTATAGGCAGGTGATAAACACCTCGGCTGCTTGTGCACGATGAGGTTTCTGAACCATATAAAGGAAGGTCGGGATAAAGTTCCTGTACTTCGGCATATTTGGCCGGTTTATAGTTCATTCCCGCAATGTCTGTCTGCTGCGCCATATTGTTGTGGAATGGGGCAGGGTAATGATTGAACCCACATGTACTTGGACGCGTAGGATCAAGTTCACGGCAAATGTCTGCAAGATATTTTGCTACTGTAAATCCTTTGTTTTTATCACTTTGTTCCAAAATCTCATTACCTATGCTCCACATTATTACCGACGGATGATTTCTGTCGCGCATTATGAAGCTTGTAAGGTCTTTTTTACTCCACTCATCGAAATACAAGTGATAACCGTTGTCCACTTTTGCCTTTGTCCATTCGTCGAAAGCTTCGTCGAGTACTACAAGACCCATCTTGTCGCATAAGTCAAGAAATTCCGGTGAAGGAGGGTTGTGTGATGTACGAATGGCATTCACACCCATTTTCTTCATAATCTGAAGCTTTCTTTCATCAGCTCTAACGTTGACTGCAGCTCCCATAGGACCGTTATCGTGATGAAGACATACTCCGTTGAATCTTATTTTTTCACCGTTAAGGAAGAATCCGTCCTTCGTAAAGCTTATTTTACGGATACCGAAGTCGGTAAAATATGTATCTGTAAGGTTTTTTCCATCATATATTTCTGTTTTCAGTCTATACATATATGGATTCTCCTGACCCCAGATATTCGGATTCGTAACATTTATATATGCAAGAGTTTTTCCCTGTTCCCCGGCAGCTACTTCTACATTATCGTTTAATCTCGCTACCGTTTCCCCCTGAGCGTTGACAATGCTATGCCTGATATCGAATTCCCCATTGCCGGACGTTGCGTTTTTCACAGTTGTTTCTATCTGTACTACAGCTTTTGGCTCGGTTACAGTGGGAGTTGTTACATATACTCCGTGTTCTGGTATGTAAACCTTGTTGTCTACCCTTAACCATACATTTCTATAGATACCCGCACCGGGATACCATCTTGATGACAGATCTCTCGGGGTAAGCTGTACAGCCAATACGTTTTCTTCACCTATTTTGAGATGTTTCGTTATATCTATCTCAAACCCGGTGTATCCGTAAGGATGTTCGCCCACCTTTACTCCGTTTATCCAAACCTTAGCTTCGCTCATTGCTCCGTCGAAGCCTATTCTTACAATTTTGTCCTTCCATTGTGCATCCCCAATGAATGTCTTTCTGTACCAGCCGGTACCATGAAATGGCAGCCCGCCGCATCTTGCGTTGTACTTGCTGTCGAACGGACCCTCTATTGCCCAGTCGTGCGGCAGGTCGAGTTTTCTCCAAGAATCATCATTGAACAAAACCGTTTCAGCTCCTTTGATTTCACCTTTAAAGAAGCGCCAGTTTTCGTTGAACGATATTCCGTCCGTTACGGCTTTTAAGTTATTACCAATCATGGACGACAGGATAATCATTCCTAACAGTCTTTTCATGAAATTTTTCGTTTAAATAATTTTCTCGCTGCTAAGTTATTTTTATATATAGTAATACAAGGGGGGATTTTATATCCATTTAGGGTGAAAAAAAATCCCCCCCCCCTAAATTGTGTTTTTTCTGTCGAACCATTGTTTGGAAAACGTCAGTTCGTTTGAACAAAAACGTCGGTTCGTTTAATTTCAAGCGTCGGTTCGTTTTTGATTACAAGTGTAATATGGGAAATATAAATAACAAACGGAGGATGCCTCTGTTCTGCCTCCTCCGTTTGTTACCCTAAAAACTTCTTTATTATACCTTTAAAATACCTTGTTGACAAAAAAATAATTAACCATAATACTGTGGACTGCAATTAACTGCATCAGTACTTATTGTTGCTTATTTAACTGTTAATCTTGTTTTGATTGTTATTTAATTTTTTCAATTTTTACATCGTCCATGTAGAATGCTCCGCCTTTACCTTTTCCCGGTACAGCTGTAAATCTATATACGAAACCGTTCTTTTTAGCGTCAAACTCTACTACTGTGGCCTTGTAAGCATTTCTGTCTTTGGCAATATTTACATCCTTAATTAATTCCATCTTCTTTGTGTCGGGATTGTAATATTCCACTCTCAGGCACGGAGCTTCACCCCAGCTGTATTTTGTATATGCCGTAATTCTGTATTTTGCACCTTCAGTGTATTTAATGTTAAACCCTTGCCATAAACCGTTGTTAACCATGGCGGCGTATATGCCCGAGTGTACATTCTTTTTTTCTTTGATAACTTTGACTTCTTTTTTCTGCCATGTGTTCCAATTTTCTGTGTTTCCATTTTCGAAACCTGCATTTTTAAATTCCTGAGCATTAGCTGATATTCCTGAAAATAATACAGCCATTAAAGGTAAAATTAGTTTTTTCATTGTTATTATGATTTATTTGTTTCTACGATTGCAAATTTACATATAATAATGTATATGCTACGGGGAATTTTCCCTTCTAAAAAGTGGGGTTTTTGAGTGGGGCGACAGTAAATGTATTAATTGCGATATATCCCCCTATATTTAAGCTTTTATCCCCCCTGCCATTCGCTCATAATAAAGTAATTTTGTATACAGTTAAAATTTAGTGCTAAAAAAGGAAACATGAAAAAATTGGAATTAATAGAAATACACCCTGTCTTGTTTGGTATATTGTTGCCGGTAATGACTTATTCGCAGAATGTCAAAGTAACAGCAGACTTTTCAGTGTCTAAAGAATATGGAGCAGTAAAATCTCTGGAACGTGAAAAATATTTCAATTCACATAATTCTCCGGGAAATGAATTTTCTGCCGAGGAGTGGGATTATCTCAATAAGGTAAAAATGGGGATAGGCAGAGCGTTTATGATTCCGGGTGGTGGTGCATCGGTTGCAAATGGTATGTCGACAGAAATGTTGAAGAAACATGCAGCAAACTGGGGAAAGTTCTCCAAGAAATATCCATGCTATTCGCCCGATATGTATAAGGATATGATAGTGACGTCTCATCCCACTCCCGGTAAAGTGAAGAATTATGCCTTTCACTGGAAAGGTACCAATGCCGATTATACAGAGGAAGCAAAACTTATGGCAGATTTCTTTAAAATTCAGTTTATTGATAACGGATACTCTTTGCCGGGTTATTATGAACCCATGAATGAGCCATACGTTCATGCTTCCGATTACAGAAAAAAAGGTATAAAGGAAGCTACTGATGAAAAAGTAAGGAAGGAAATGGCAAGGTATCATAAGGCTGTTGCTATGGAACTTCACAAGCATTATCCTGAACTTAAAGTGGGAGGATTTGCATCGGCATGGCCATTTGTGGAAGGTTTTCATTCCGACTTCCAGCACTGGAACGAACGAATGAAGATGTTTATTGATACTGTAGGTGATGAGATGGATTTTCTGTCGGTTCATATTTATGACGGAAAGAATGTAAAGGGTGAGGATACTTTCCGCAGCGGAAGTAATATGGAAGGTATTATGGATCTGATGGAAGGATATACATTTATTAAATACGGACATGTAAAACCTTTACTTATTTCCGAACACGGAATGACCCGCCCCGACTGGCTTACACAGCCTTATTCTGAGGAAAGAGACTGGAAGATAATACGTTCGTTAAACCATCAGACAGTACAATTCATGTCGCGTCCCGACAATCTGTTGAAATGTATACCGTTCATATCGGGTAAAGCATCATGGAGAAAAGACCCGAATCCTTATCCGTGGGTAATATCAAAAAAAGATGCAAAAGGAAACTGGGAGTGGACACATCTTGTAAAGTATTTCGAGTTCTGGAGCCGTTTGAAAGGTAATTATTCAAAAATAAACAGCTCGGAGATAGATATTTTACCCCTTGCTTTCGTTGACGGAAAGAAAGCATACGTTGTATTGAATAATCTTGAAGAAAAGAAAACCGTGAATCTTGATGTGGCGGTCTTAAAGAACAATACGGTAAAGAATATAAGTGTTAGTCGCCTGGCACAAAAGAATGGTATTCCGGTGCTTGAAGAAGAAAAGCTGAAGAATGGTAAAAATGTGGTTATAGACATAGATAATGGTGAAACCTGTATTGTGGAGTTTGAGTATAAAAACAGGATTAGCAGAAATGGTGTAATTAAAAACCGCAAATTCTACGCTTCATCATATCTGAAACCTGTTAAGCCGGGAGAAAATATTGGTTTCGATATAAATATTGATAAAGGAAGTATTGACAAAGCCGTATTGCAGATTGGTATAGCACGTCCGGTAGGCCAGAAGGTAAATCCGGAACTGCATGTTAACGGCAAGAAATATCAGTTCCCTACCGATTGGAAAGGTTACGATCAGAAAAACCGTACGAAGGAAGGGTTTTTCGGGGTAATTGATATTAATATTGATAAAAGCGATATAAAAGCCGGAAAAAATAGAATATTGCTCAAATTCACCGACGGTGCCGGAACAGTAAGTACTGCAGCTTTAAATGTGGACTACATTAATTAACAACTATAAAAACTTTTAACCATGAAATTTAAATTAGAAAAACGGCAATGGAGTATACTTCTCATGCTATGGATTGCTTTGGCCGGTTTTGCACAAAAAAAGGGTACGTAAATAGAACTGTGTCAACCCTTTAGCCTGTCATTTTTTGGGTTTAATATTACTTTGGATTTATTTGATTTTCAGATATTTATCCGAAAGTAAAATTAGAGATAATTTGGCTTGTTAGGGATTGACACAGTTTGAATTACTATCTCCAAAAAAATGCAAGGCTGGCAGGAACAGTGCTTTCCGATACAGACGGTATGCCCATTATTGGTGCAAATGTATTTTGTAAAGAGACCAAACAGGGTACGATAACCGACCTTGACGGTAAGTTTTATTTCAACAATCCTAAAAAAATCAAGACTTTAAGAGTCAGTTTCGTAGGATATGTAACTCAAAACATCCAGGTTAGACCCGGTGTGCCGGTAGTGGTAAGTCTGAAAGAGGATATTGCACTTATTGACGAGGTTGTTGTGGTTGGTTACGGTGTCCAGAAAAAGAAAGAAGTGACCGGAGCTGTCGGCTCTGTAGGTGCCGAAGAACTTTTAAAGACAGCCGGAGCCGATATAGGTTCTGCAATGCAGGGACTTGTAACAGGTGTAAACGTGCAGGCTAGTTCGGGTGAGCCGGGAAGTATGGCCAATGTACAGATTCGAGGTATAGGTTCTGTTTCGGGTAATAATCAGCCACTGTACGTTATCGACGGTATACCATACGACGGTGTTCCTTATATAAATTCTAATGAAATTGAACGTATGGACATCCTGAAGGATGCTGCATCGGCATCTATATACGGAACACGTGCATCGAACGGTGTTGTACTTATTACCACCAAGCAGGGGCAGTCGGGAAAAATGAAGGTTAACTTTAATGCATATTATGGTATACAAAACCTTATGCATACCGATATACCGATGTGTAATGTGGCAGAATATAATTATGTAAATTATCTTCGTACCGGCCATAAGAACGGAAATTTAGGATATCTTCAGTTGTACTATAATCCTTACGGGGCCAAGTATGATACAAACTGGCTCGACAAGCTTATCGTAAACAATGCCCCCATGCAGGAATACTCATTAGGATTTTCGGGAGGTAGCAAGGAGTTTGTATATAATCTTACTGCAACATATTTTTCGCAGGACGGTACAATGATAAATTCCGATTTCGACCAAGCTTCGGTAAGATTTAATTCCACATTTACCAGAAATAAATTCAAGGTGATAACCTCTTTGTCCGGTAATGTAAGGAACCGTACCAGATTCCCCGGTCAGGCCATAACATATGCTGTGGCTCAGAAACCGTACTATAATATTCCTTTGGACGGAAGTACAGAAATATTTGTTTCGGATGATGACCCTACATCATCAAGTGCATCGCAGGCGGCTCAAAACATGGCTAATATGAGCCAGAAATTTGTGCAAGAAAACAAAGAAGAAAGTACGTCGGCAAATGCCAATCTGCAGATTATGTATAATCCGATAAAGGGACTTACTGCAAGTGCTAAACTTGCTTACATGATGGGAAATACATTCTATTCGGAATATATGCCAAAGATGACGGTATATATGTCGGACGGTTCTTTGAGTAATCAGAGCGACAAATTCAGGTCTTATCTTATCAACAGATTAAACAGAAGCAACAAAATAAGTATGGAGTATGCACTTAACTACACTGCATCCATAAAGAAAAAACACAATATCAATGCTTTGCTGAACTTTTCGTACGAGAAATCGGAAAACGGAATGTTCTATGCCAAGAACTTTGATATCCTCTCCAATGACATCAAGGTGCTTGATGCGGCAACGGGTAATGCCGTGGCTTCAGGTAATGAAAACTGTGAGGTGCTGATAGGAACATTGGGCCGTTTACAGTACAACTACATGAGCCGTTATATGTTGAGCTTATCGGCCCGTCTGGACGGTACATCACGATTCTCGTCATCAAACCGTTGGGGGTTATTCCCGTCAGTAATGGCAGGATGGAATGTCTCGGACGAAAAATTCTGGAAACCGTTGAAGGAAACTGTTAATACATTCCGTTTGCGTGCGTCTATGGGTATGACGGGTAACAACAGATTCTCCAACCTATACATGGCGCAGACTGTTCTGGAAGAAAAATATAATTATATTTTCGGTGATGAAGAAAAAGTAGCTCTCGGTATGATACAGAAAGCCTTGTCGAACGAAGACCTTAAATGGGAGACATCTATTTCAAACAACATTGGTTTTGACATGGCATTCCTGAACAATAAGATAACATTTGGTGTAGACGCATATATCGCAAACAAGAAAGACATGCTTTTCGATGTTTCTGTACCACCGTCTGTTTCGGGTGCAACAAATCAAAAAGTGGTTTTGAATGTGGGAGATATGAGGAATTCGGGTATAGAATTGGACTTAAAATACAAGATGCTTAGGAAAAAACATAATCTTACACTTGGCTTTAACTGGTTTACAAATTCTAACAAGGTCACTAAAATATCGGATGAAACGGACATGATGTTTATAGGCACGCAAATAAACAGTATCAGTATGCTTGCCATAAAGAAAGGTTACCCAGTAGGTTCATTCTTCCTTATACCTACCGAAGGAACTATAAAGAATGATGAAGAGCTTAAGGATTATATTGAAAGAACAGGCGATGCTACGGCACATGTGGGTGCTATGAAATATGTAGATACCAACGGTGACAAACGAATTAATGACTCCGACAGAGTTTATTACGGAAGCGGAACTCCTGAATGGGAAGCGAGCTTTAACATTAATTACTCATATAAGAACTGGGACTTCTCTGCACAACTGTATTCTGCCATCGGAGGTAAAGTTATGAATGTAACCAAGCAGATAGCTTTTGAAAACGGAACTCACAGAGACCTTATTTATTCTTGGAGTACAAATAATCCTACATCGGACATACCTCTTGTCTATGAATCGAAGGAGGCAAGTTACCGTATATACAGCGATTTCTTCCTTGAGGACGGTGATTTTATTCGTCTGAAAAATGTAACTTTAGGATATACACTTCCTAAAAATGTCTGTACCAAATTGGGAATTTCCAACTGGCGTTTCTATATATCGGGACAGAACTTGCTGACATTGAGCAAATATACGGGTTTCGACCCTGAAGTGGGCGGTAACGGACTGTCAACCAAAGGTATAGACAACGGCAGTTATCCGGTAAGTTCGCAGGTAAGAATAGGTACCCAGCTTACTTTCTAATTCATTCTTTAATAAAAACTGAATCATATTATGAAGTACATATATACTTTACTTTTATTGTTTTTTGCATCCTCATGTGTGGATGACTTAAATCAGTCTAATCCTAATAAAATAGAGAAAGATAGGTTTTATGAGGATATTGACGATGTTAATGCCTCATTAAACTCAGTTTACAGTGTGTTAAGGGCAAGCAATACATTAGGCGTTACTGAGGAACCGTTGCGCAGTGACATTGCCATAACAGGAAACAGACGAGGTGTTACCAGCAGTAATTATCTGTATAACCAGAATTTTGACTTCACTACTGCACAGATTAACAGCAGATGGGCTTATCTTTACAGAGGTATATTCTATTCAAATCAGGTTCTTGAGGCTGCAGACAGGATAGAGAAGCAAAAAGGTGAAGAAGGATTGGGCGAAGCTGATGCTGCCAAAATGAAGCTGATAAGAGCACAGGCACATTTCTTCAGAGGACTGTTTCATTATTGGGCTTCGTATCTGTATAACAACGGTGAGATTATAATAAGGACTTCTGTTCCACAGGATCCTGAAGATTATCCGGCAAAACGTTCCCCGAAAGCTAAGGTTCTTGAGTTCTGTATTCAGGAGTTCCTTACAGCTTATAAGGATCTGCCCGAAAAATGGAGTTCAAAGGAGCTGGGACGTGTTACCAGCGGTGCTGTAGCGGCATATCTTGGCCAGCTTTATCTTTATGAAGCCAATTATGAAGAAGCAAAAAAATGGTTTAAGGTTGTAATGGATCACCCGGACAAACCTACCGAAGAACCGTATTACAAAGAAGGAGCAGAACCTTATAATTATGAGCTTACTCTTAATCTTGACGATAACTTTTATGATGTGCACGAGTTTAACAGTGAGTCTATTTTTGAAGTCAATTATTCCACCGAATTCTATCCTGAAGAAGGCGGTAACAGTGACACAGGTCTTGCAAACTCGTTCTCTAAAGCAATTGCTCCTAACGGACAGGGCAGCAGCATTGGCGGTAATAGTGCTGTTTTGCCTCCGTTCTGGCTTATGGATTCGTTGAGAAACGAAAAAATGGATTTTAACGATACTCGTAACTTTATCAGCTACGATGATCCTGACTTGGGTGAATACCTGAATCTTCCTTATATACTCGATGCTACAGGAAAGAAAATAGTATCGGTAACAAAACATAAAAGGAAAATTCCGTTGAGAGCAGTGCAGACTGTAGCTTTTGTTGATGATGACTGCGAATCTTTATATTATGGATATCCGCCCTACTATTGTGAGAACAGAGTAGCCGGTAAGTCGATAATAAGTTATAACAGTGACAACTATTCTTATTTCAAGAAATTTACCAATTGTAAAACTCTGAAAAAAGAAGATATTGTGCTGAGCCGTTCAGGTATAAATTTCCGTCTGATGAGACTTGCCGATGTGTATCTGATGTATGCCGAATGCCTTATTGAAGGAGGTATCAATGAAGCGTACGTACAGGAAGCTCTTGACTATATCAATAAAATAAGACAAAGGTCGGCTCTGGTACTGCGCGGACACAAATCGGCTTCAACAGGTATTGACGCGTCAAGATATAAATATACAGGTGACGGACCTACATACGATGAACAGGACTATACTGCCGCTCAGGTGATGAATGCTCTTATGTGGTGCGAACGTCCTTTGGAGTTGTGTCTTGAAGGTTTCTCCATGCGCTCGATAGACCTTAACAGATGGGCAAGGCGTTTTAATGACAATGATTTTGTATACAACAGATACAGATACATTAACAGTTTTGAATATCTTAGCAGAACGGTTAACGGTGTGGGACAGAATTATTGTTTTTATGAACAGTACAGAAATGAACCGAATGAATCATTCCTTACCGATGCAGAAAAATCTGCTGGTTATAAGGTACCGGTTACTGCCGCACCGAACTATACCCCTCATATTTATGAACTTTTGAACAGTAACGATGAAGTTGTAGCATATATTCAATTTGGAAACTTAACGCAGTTCCAGCTCCAGAAAGGAGGTACAAACAAGCCTTGCATGGACAATACTCGTGAATATATTCCCGGTAGTGGTATATTTTATATAGACCACTTGGTTAAGCGCTGGAATGACGCTACTGCTTCGCAGATTGAAGACAGAATGCAGTATGTACTGAATTTTACCGACCTGCCTCTGCTGTCGTATAAAAGTACCGAAGAACAGTTTGCCATTGATGCAGCTGCTTTTGGTCTGAAACAGGGACGTAAGATACAGGAAGGTACATATTACGTAAAGAACGAAAAGAACGGAAATATAAAAATAGCTGCCCCAGTAGCTAATGCAACCTACAGGCTTCCTTTACTGGAAGTAGGTGAAGTGCCCGGTACTGATGCTAAAAGCGATTTTGACAATGCAGTCTTGAACTATACGTTTGAAGCGAATTTTACATACCCTATACCTCAGACAGAAGTTCAGAATAACCCAATGGTAAACGAAATTAATGAATAATATTAAAATGAATTATTATGAACAGAATATATTTATTGTTTTTTGCACTGATAACGCTACTTGTTTCTTCATGCTCGAAGGAACCTGACTATAAACTCATTGATTTTGCCGATTTTTCGATGGTACCGATAATGAGACAGCTTGGTGACGATGGTAGCTGTGGGTACCCTAATACAGACAAAGTGGGAAGCGGTGATCCTTATATAATGAAGAATCAGGGTGATGTGTTATCCTTTCTTGACATGTCGGTGGGAATGACCGACCATAAATTCATAATTTCGGAAGGTTGTGAATATATTGATACCGAAGGCAATGCTTTGCCGGGACTTGAAACGGAAGATATAAAAGTGCATGTAAGGTTCACTCAGCCGGGCATTCACATGGTATCGGTGAGAGATAACTTTGACAAGCCTTTCAAATTTGCCTACAATGACTACAGAAAGGACGGAACAACAGATTTCAAGCAAGCCGGTGGAGGTTGCTGGAGTGCTTACGATAAGGATGGAAACACTATAAAATCGGGCGATATAGTAAACGGTGAAATATTTTATACTATTTACATATATGTAAAGGAAGTAGTTCAAACATCTAAATAATAGCGAAAAATGAAAACTTACAGTATTATAAACAGAATATTTTATGCATTGTCGGGTCTGCTGCTCTTCTGTTTTATGGCTATTTCGTGCAGTGATGAAATGAAAACTGATACGGACAGTTATTTTATATCGGAGCTTGTCCCTAAATATGCCAATAATCAGGATACATTAATGATTGATATCATTACAGACGGCAAATGGTTTGTAGAATTTGAATCATCTTTTGAGGATGATGACCTTGCTTGGGTACATCCGTCGGATACCGAGGGTATGGGTAGTGCGCGTCTTACTGTTCTTATGGATGCAAATGACAGAGACGAGCGAGTTCTTACAGTTAATGTAATTACTGACAATGAAACAAAAAGTTATTATGCAAAACAGGATGCCGGCTCCAGAATATTGGGAATTTCAGATATTAGGAAAAAACTCGCAGAATCTTTATCAAGAACCGACGGTTCTACTGTACTGACTTATACCCACAACTGGTTTATTAAAACAATTGTTGCGGCATCGGGTGAGGAAGACGGGTATATGGACGGATATTTAGCCGTTATGGACTCGCTTAAACCTAATTCAGGCTTGGGAATGGATATATCAAACATTACAGATTATATACCTGTTATGGGCGACTCAATTTTAATTCCACTTAGAAATGCTGAATTTACAGTGAATGATGTTTTGAGCTTTAAAATTGCGGAAGAAAAGATTGGATTGCTTAAAAAAATATCTGTAGGCGAGGTTACATATAATGTGATTGAAAATGCAGGGCAGTTGCATGAATATGAATCTATGCCTGTTGTAATTAAACGGCATTTCCAGGCTTCGAACGTAGAACAGATAGGAAAATCTCTATATGAACTTGATAACACTCTATTGACATGCAGCCTGGGAGATGACTTGTCGCAGACTGTAGATATTAAAGTTCCTGCAACTGAGGGTGATAAGAATGTTTTCCTGCCTTCGTCGGCAGCAAGTGAGATAAAAGGTTTTTCGGCAGGAAGCTCTTTGGTTGTGTCGGCCGGTTTTATAAAAGAAAATATGAATGTGGAAAGAATTCCGGCACAGAATGATCCAGCGAGGCCTGTTCTTGGAATTCCTTTTATAGACGGTGTTATTATGAAAGGTACAGGATTATCTGCAACCTTGAATATTCCTTATTCATTTGGTAATTCTACAGAATATACATTCACAGTCGAGTCGGATATAAAAATCATAACTGTTGATACTGAGGGAGTAACTATAGAGAACGGTAAAAGTGGTACTTTGGTTTTCCCTCTGGGAGGGGATTTGCCAAAGGATTTGTCTGGTGAAGAAGTCAACCTCAAGATCTCTGCTACACCGGAGTTGCCTGTTATCAGTTTTACAGCTCCTATAGAAGGGCTTTTACCGCTTAAGATTACTGATGTGTCTTTTGTAGGCGAGTTTCTTAATGCCGGTGAAGCTGTAGGCGAAAGCTTTATCCGACTTTCTTATGAGGACGGATATAAGAGAGAGCTTGTCAATTTAGTTGGTACTGTAAGTGGATTGACTTTACAGGATTTCTCTTCTATTAATGTTGAAATGGGTGCCGGATTTATTGATATTCCTATAACCGGTACAGTTGGGAATATAGGTACAGAGTATTTGTTTAATATCAGCTTTGGGGGATATAATAATGAAACAATGGTTATCCTTCCTGAAAATAATAAAGATTTGACTTTAAGTGTTAAGGTTGAGGATTTAAGACTTGCAGAGTGGAATTTCAGTACTCCAAGTTTTTATGATTCTGCAGCTGCAGGAACTGATTTATTAATTAATGATAATACTAAAATGGCTTGTTGTCCATATTCAACAGATGAATTAGGACTGGATAATGGAGGTAAACCTGATAATCTTGCAGGTAAGAAAAATGGTTATTCGGCATCGGGAATTCCTGCTATTATATTGAAAGAGAATTGTAATAATCAGGTTTGCAAGGCTTCAAAATGGCTTTCTAACATATATAATTATATGGCATTTAATGCTGATGCTAAAACGGAAAGTAAGATAATATTTGAAATACCTTTGCCTTCCGATTATAAAGGAAGTGATATTGAACTTTCGATGGATTTCCGTCCTTTGAGTACATCACCCAAAAGCTGGAAAATATATTGTGCCGACGTGGACGGTGAGATACGAAATTATGATTTAATGAATATTACAGCTTCTAATGCTACACCTAATATAATTGAAAAAGTATTTCCGGTGATGACAGATAATTCAGGTAACCAGACTGTGAGGATAATTTTAGAGCCGATTGGAGAAGTTGCAGGAGCCGCACATAATAATATGGCATTCCTTATGAATAAGGTAACAGTAAAACGTCATTCAACATACGGATTCAGAGAATAAAATATTTTAGTGTAATAAACTTGATGAACGGGGGTTTATAAAATTTAAAAAAAGAAATGAAAAAATTACTGACAACTTTGTCATTACCTTTATATACAATGGCAATGACAGCACAGGATAAACCTGATATACTATGGATATTGACCGATGACCATAGAGCCGATGCCCTTGAATGTTTTAATATGGCAACAAGGGGAACTAAAGAAAGCAGATTGGGTTATGTTTCATCGCCTGCACTGAACAAGCTTGCCTCGGAAGGTGTACTGTTTACTGCTTCGTATTGCAACAGTCCGGGCAGTGCTCCGTCGAGAGCATCCATGCATACAGGTTTGTATCCTCATCACAGAGGTGTATACGGATTTGAATATTTTCATGTTCATCCGGATTTTAATCCTGTCACTATGCCCGAATATTTATCAAAAGCTGGCTATAATACCACAGGCTTTGGTAAGCTTGGTGTACGAAGCAAGATTAAAAACAAATCTGGCAAAGATTCAAACTTTATTATGTATGATACTTTTTTCAATACAAAGGATATTGAAGCAAACGGATATTTTGACTGGACAACCGAAAAAATATGGAAGGGTGAAGATGCCGGAGGAAAATACGTTTTCCAGTATCCCGACGGAAGCCGGTATGAGTATTATACCGACAGAAAAGATTCCCAACTGAGAGAGAGTGACATAGAGGCTGCAAGGAAATTTCACGAAAAACAGGATATACTGTTAAGTTACACGGGAAAAAGACAGAAAGGTAAGGGGGGATATCCTAATACTATATTGGGAGGAGAAAACACTATGCCTACCGAACGTACAAACGACGGATATCTTAACCAGGAGTTTTACGGATATCTTGACAGCATGAATAAGAAGTACAAGTCGCTTACCGGGGTTACTGTGGACGGACCTGCCGACGATGAACCTCAACTTTATTATATAGGATACCATTTCCCGCATACTCCGGTTATGCCATCGAAAACTTTCAGAGACAAGTTTAAGGATAAAGTGTATAATATTCCTGAATTTGACAAGGAAGAGCTTGCAAAGATGCCGAAACAGATTGTGAGGTGGTACGAAAAGACAATGGTTGACAAAATGAAGACTGAGGAAAAACAGCAGTTTATCCGTGACTATTATGCATTTTGTGCTATGGGAGATTCGCTTATAGGGGCTGCAGTGGATAAATTTAAGGAAAGCTGCAGGAAACGTAACCGCGAATATGTGATACTTATCGTATGTGGTGACCACTCATGGCATCTGGGTGAACAGGGAGCCTGCAATAAATTTGCTGCATACGAGCAGTCGAACCATACAGCGGTAATTGCAGTTTCGTCCGGCAAGAAGAGATTCCCTGCCGGAAAGGTTGTTAATGATTTTGTGGAGCATGTGGATTTTATGCCAACGCTGATGTCGGCAGCGGGATATAACCTTAATGATAAGAAATTTTACTATCTTGACGGATATGATCTGGCTGCTGTGGCCTCTGGCAAAGCAAAGAAAAGACAGTATGTGATAGGTGAGATTAATCATGTGTGCAGACCGCATGCAATGATAAGAACCAAGGATTTTCTGTTTACTATGCGTACACGCAAGGATGGTGCCATTCCTACAATGGGTGTAGATGCCAACAAGGACATGAAATGGGCTCTTGATGTATCGCTTGAAGAAGCTGATGCTGCACTTTACGACTTGAGGGTTGACCCACTGGAGAGAAACAACGTGGCATACGAAAAGAAATACCGCAAACTGGCCGAATGCCTCAGAAAGAAGCTTGGTAATATAGTTCTGGGAGACGGCCGAATAGAGTGCAACTGGCAGAAAACCAATGAGTATAACAGAAGTACTTTTGCCTTGGGTGCAGATGATAAGGTTATTGAAATAGACGAAAGCATTATTCCTGAAATTTAAATGTAGCTTATGAAAAAATAGTACCTGTTTAGGACTGGCAGTCGACACAAAGGGTACCTGATGATGAAAACGAATAGAGGGTGCTCGCAGGTGAAAATTAATGAATTAAAGCAACATTCGGCTATAGCTGCTGACTTTAAAAACGACAATATATAATATTGGGAATGTACAGGTTTTATGAAAATTTTATTGAAAATATGAATTTGAAAATTAGTACTTTGGCACTGGCTGTAATAGTAGCTGGTGGAATTAATGCGCAGGTAACGGTAACAGTGAACCCTTCGACAAAAAAATATCTTGGAAACGAGTCGGAATTCGCCAGAGAGAAATTTGTAAATATTCATGCTCTGTTTAATGAGCCTGATTCTGATTTCGAGAAATTCAAAAAGGATTATAATATAGATGAGGATTTTATAGGGTCAAGAAGATTCTATTATCCTATTGGAAAAATTAAGAAAGGCAAAATACCTGGTGTAAAGAAAAAATATAATACCGTTAGGGAAGTGCACAATTATGTTGCCACTGCGGCTCCGGGAGCATTGTTTTATGATAAGACATTGAATTACGGTAAGATTGATTTTATGCCATATATAAACGATGTATCAGAATATGTTGCCGAATCTTTTAAGGATGAATGGGATTTAGTCCCGGAATTTCTTGAGCCTTTCAACGAGCCGATGGTGCATGCTGCTGTTTTTACTAAAGGACTGAAAGGTACTGAGAAAAAACAGGCAGTTGAAGCTGTAATTACATATATATGTAAATATCACCGCGAAGTGGCGCGGGCAGTGAAGAACACTCCTGAGTTAAGTGATATGAAAATAATGGGATTTGGCAGTGCATTCCCTGAATTTGAAGCAAATAATTTCGGATTGTGGAACAATCGTTTTAAACAGTTTATTGATATTGCCGGAGAGGATATTGATATATTATCAGTACATCTTTATGACGGATCGGGAGTAAATAATGCCGGTGGACACCGCTCGGGTTCAAATCTTGAAGCTATCCTTGATATGCTGCAGACTTACAGTTATATAAAACTTGGTAAACCTCTGCCTATTGCTGTTACTGAATACGGACGACTGGTACCTAATCAGCCTGAATGGGAAAAAGCTACAGGTGCTGTGGAAAATAAATTGGAGAAAAAGGTAAAGACTAATGTGAGTAACTATCATCCTGTAACTAATTCTCAGGCTGTGAGATCGCAACTTCACATGGTGATGAGTTTTATGAACCGACAGAATGAGTTGGTGAGAACTATTCCTTTTACTATAGGAAAGGCACCTCAGTCGGCTATGTATGCCAAGTCGTCGTTATGGGTGAAGCAAGAAGACGGAAGTTATGAGTATTCAAACAGAAAGTATTTCTTTGAGATGCTGAAGGATATTGAAGGCGAACAGGTTCTTGTTAATTCGGATAATGTAGATGTTCAGGCACTGGGATATGCTGACGGCAAAAAGCTTTATCTGATGCTCAATAATCTTAATGACAATGAACAGAAGGTAAAACTTAATCTTAAAATGGGGGACAATCTTAAAAAAGTGAGTGTAAAAACTCTCAAGATTTTTGATGATAAGATTCCGGAACTTAAAGAACTTGATTATAAGACTGCTCCTTCTGAAATAAATCTGGCTTACGGCGAAACTGCTGTTATCACTTATGAATATAAGAAAGATATCAAGTTTGATAAAGAAGTGAGACGTAATAAATATTATTCAAAGAATTATCTTCAGCCTGTAAAATCGGGTAAGGATATTGTATTTAATATTGATGGAGTGAAGAATGCTGCCGGAGGTAATGTCGTTTTACGACTCGGTGTGGGACGCGCTCATGGATTGGCTGTTGTTCCTTCTGACATAAAAGTTAATGATAAGACTGTGGAAGTGAAAGGTGATGTTATAAAGGGATACGACCAGAATACACGCAAGCAGTTTTTTGGAGCTCTTGAGATTCCGGTAGACTCGAAAATTCTGAGAGACGGTAATAATACCGTATCTGTAAAATATAACGATAACGGAGGTTTTGTTACTACTGCCATTATGCAAGTTGAGAAATAGAATGGTGGGTTAGATGATATGAATTTTTGGGGGATAAAGTGCTTTTTGCATTTTATCCCCCTATTTATAATATTTTATTACCGCTCTTAAGTGATTTAAAAAGAATATTTTTACTTGGAATTTTAAAATCTGATTATCATTATGAAAATAAAACTTTTAGTATCGCTGTGTTTGTTATGTCACTGTGCTGTAAATGCAATGACTATTGATGTGAGAAAAAACGGTGCTGTCAGTGACGGGGTAACTGATAATACGAAAATTATCCAAAAGGCAATAGACGACTGTAGTGCCGGTGGTGGTGGAACTGTTTTGCTTACAGGTGGCGGAAAGTTTATGACCGGAACTTTATATCTGAAAAGTTATGTAACGCTTCATGTTGCTAATGGTACTACACTTTTGGGTAGTCCGGATATAAATGATTATGCACGTGATACTCATAAAATAATGTACAAACGTGAGAAACACATGGACAGGTGTTTTATATATGCCGAAAATGCCGAATCGGTAGGTATTGAGGGGTTGGGTACTATTGACGGAAACGGACATCAGAAGTTTTTCAAATCGCAGCGCCCCATGCTTATCCGTTTTAAAGATTGCAACAGAATAACAGTTAAGGATATAACTCTTGTAAATCCTGCTGCATGGACTTCGGCATGGCTATATTGTAATGATATATCTGTAAGAGGTATCAGAATAGTGAGCCGTGTAAACAAAAATGGTGACGGACTTGATTTTGACGGTTGCACTAATGTGAGAGTAAGCGACTGTTCGTTTGATACAAGTGACGACAGTATCTGCCTGCAGACTTCAAGAAAAGACAAACCTTGCAAAGACATTGTAGTTACAAACTGTATATTTAAAAGTAAATGGGCAGGGTTGCGTATAGGACTTCTTTCGATGGGTGAAATTAGTTCGGTTACAGTTTCGAACTGTACATTCCTTGATATTGACGATTCGGGTCTTAAAATCCAGCAGAATGAAGGCGGATGTATGAAGAATATGGTGTTCAGCAATCTTGTTATGAAAAATGTTCCCCGCCCTATTTTTATGACATTCTGCAAGCAGAGAGCTTGTGTGGATGCTCCGATTGACCAGCTTGACTCTTTACAGTATATGAAGAATTTTGTGTTCAGCAATTTTATAGTTGACAACGAAGAGCTTGATAAAAATTGTGGTATAGTTATTTCAGGAATACCTGGACATGATATAGAAAATATAACTATTGATAATGTAAATATGCATCTTGCAGGTGGTGGAAGCAAGGCTGATGCAAAAAGAGTGAACATTCCGGAATTTGATCTTAATTCAATGAAACATCATTGGCCTGAGTATTCTTGCCTTGGCGGAGCATTGCCTTCGTACGGATTTTTCCTTCGCCATATTGACGGTATCAAGATAAGAAACTGTGAGGTTTATACAAAAACGGGAGATGAGCGTAAACCTCTTGTAAAGATAGATGTAAAGAATTTTGTAATTAATTAAACATATAAACTGCAATTTAGAAATTAATAACCATGAAACTTAAACTTCTACCTATGTTTTTATCTGTTATGCCTGCTCATGAGATTATGAGCCAGGAAAAACCTAATATCCTTTTTATTTTTGCAGATGACATGACTGTTGATGCTCTTGACGCTATCATGTCTGAAAGAGAAGTTATAAGTCCTAATCTTGACAGATTGAGAGAATCAGGCACTTTCTTTACTCATGCATTCAATCAGGGATCATGGTCGGGAGCCGTTTCGGCTGCAAGCCGTGCCATGCTTACTACGGGAAGATATTTATGGAATGCTTGTAACAGACAGCCTGATAATCCTAATTTTGCAAGACAAATGGCTCAGAACTGGCCTAAAGAGTCTAAACCTTATGTTCATAATTTTGTTCAACAGGAGAAATACTGGCCTCAATATATGAGTGAAGCGGGTTACAAGACATATATGACTGGTAAATGGCATGTAATAGCAAGTCCTGACAAAGTGTTTGATGTAGTGAAACACGTGAGAGGCGGTATGCCAAAAGAGTCAATGGATTATTATGAAAGAAAATTCATAAAAGGACGTGAAGAGGTCTGGACTCCATATGATAAAAGTAAAGGTGGATTTTGGGAAGGTGGTAAACACTGGAGTGAGGTCACCTGTGAAGATGCTTTGGAGTTTATAGATGATGCTAAGGGACAGGATAAACCTTTCTTTATGTATATTGCTTTTAATGCCCCTCATGACCCAAGACAGTCGCCAAAGGAATATATAGACATGTATCCTGCCGACAAAATTTCTATACCCAAAAGCTTTGCGCCGATGTATCCGTATAAGGATTTTATAGGATGCGGTCCAAAATTGAGAGATGCAAATCTTGCACCGTTCCCACGTAACAGATACTCTGTTCAGGTTAACAGACAGGAATATTATGCCTTAATTACTCACCTGGATGTTCAGATCGGTAAAATTCTTGATGCACTTGAAAAAAGCGGTAAAAAAGACAATACTTATATATTCTTTACTGCCGATCATGGTATAAGTATAGGTGAAAGAGGATTGTTCGGTAAACAGAATATGTATGACGAAAGTGTGAGGGTTCCTCTTATTGTTTCGGGGCCTGGTGTAAAGAAAGGAAAGACACTGCATAATATGGTTTACTTGCAAGATATTATGGCATCGGCTATGGACTTGGCCGACAGCAAGGATATGGATAAAATTGATTTCAAGAGCCTGATGCCTTTGGCTAAAGGGGAGACTAAAGAGTCTAGAAAAGCTATTTATGGAGGCTATTACGGATTACAGAGAATGGTTCGTACTGACAGATATAAGATGATTATATATCCTATGATTAATGTGGTGAGGCTGTATGACATTAAAAAGGATCCGTTGGAAATGAATGATATAGCTGCTGATCCTCAAAATAAATCTTTGATGGATAATCTGCTGCTTCAGTTGAAAGACCTTCAGAAAGAAGTAAACGACCAGCTTGATGTTACTCCGTATTATAATAATTTCTTTAAAACACTATAAAGGGTTTGTAAAATGAATAGTAATTATATCAAATACCTCCTGATGTCATTGCCATTGGGATGTTATGCTGCAAATAATGTTGCCGACAATGGTGGAAAACGAAATGTTCTGGTAATCTTGTGTGATCAGCTGAGACCGGATTTCCTTAACATATATGGAGGGAAAATGGTTGAAACAGAAGGGATAAACAGACTTGCACGGATGGGAGTGGTGTTTGACAATGCGACAACAGCTTCGCCTGTATCCGGACCTGCACGTGCTTCAATTATGACTGGTTTATATCCAAGCTCTCACGGTGTGTGGACAAATGACCATATTTTTAATGAGGGACTGGATTATCTTCCAAAGCGTATGACAGATAACGGATATATTACGGCTGCTTTCGGGAAGCTGCATCATGCACCAGCAAATGACTCAAAAGGTTTTAATATTTATATACCTATGGAGGAGAGCCGACTGAAAGATAATGAACCTTATGTGAGATATATGAGGAAAAAATATCCAGATGAGAAAATTCAGCGGTACAATCATTTCAGTAAAGGATTGAGCTTTGCCAAGCCGATGAATGAGCATTATGACTATTGGACTACTGATAATGCTTTATGCTTTCTGGATGATTTTAATGCCGGAGTATTCGGTGATAGACCTTTCTTTCTGTGGTTGTCTCTTCAGGGACCTCATGGTCCTTATGATCCGCCTAAGGAATTGAAAGGTTCGGCCGATGAAAGTAAAATACCCGACAGAATAAAAGTTTCTATGAATGAACTACCTTCTGTAATCAAAGTGAGAAGTCCTTATTTTAATAATGAAGAATTATTGAAAAAAGAACGTCTTGCTTATGCCGAAAAAATAAAGCTTGAAGATAATCAGATTGTGAGAATTCTGGATTTCCTTAAAGAAAATGGCCTTCTTGAGAATACTACAATTATATTTTCGGCCGATCATGGTGACCAGATAGGTGACCATAATCAGAATCAGAAGGGACCATTCCCATATCCTTATCACCAGAATATTCCTATGATTGTTGCTAATCACCCTGATTTGAAGAACGGTGACAGATGCGACGCTTTAGTGAGCAATCTTGATATTGCAGCAACTTGTCTGGAAATAGCTAATGACACTGTTCCTTTGGGCTTATCCAGATCAATGTCAAAGATGGTTAATGATAAATCATTCCAAAGAGATGTTAACTTCGCGGAATTTTGTGATTCTTATAAAATGGTTGAAGATAAGCAATATAGAATGGCTTATTTCCCGTTTGAAGGCGAGATTATGCTTTATGATAAAGTGAAGGATCCGTACTATAAGAAAAATTTGGGACGCGACAGCAAATACGACTCCGTGAAACTTTCTTTTATGAAACATTTGATGGATTTCCAGATTATATGTAAGGGTATAAAAATTGAAGCACAAGACTTTACAAATGAAATACAGAAGGAAGTGACAAAGAAAAATCCTTACTGGAAAAAAGACTTCAAGATTTATTTCCCGCTTACTTATTTTAAATGGATATCGTTGAAGGAAAATGGAGTTGATAATACTTATAACGATTTCTGTATCCCTATGAAGGTGGAAAATGCTTATGGCGTTTTCTGGGAGGATAGTAGATATGGAAATATAAAATAGAGTTATATATAGAATGAACAGTTTAGTTAAATTGGTTACTTGTCTGTTTGCTATTGTACCGGTAACAATTTCGGCACAAATGGACAAAAAATTTTTCAAGAAATTACAAACAGAAAAAATTATTTCTTCCGACCGACTGGAATGGAAGCAGTTTGGTCCTGGAATGGCCGGTTATTGTGAAGAGTTCTGGATTCACCCCACAAACGACAATGTAATGTTTATGGGTCCCGATATGCATGTAAGTTATGGTACTTGGGATAGAGGACATTCATGGCAGACTTTGAAAGATTGTGATGGAACCGGACAGGATATGAAACGTGTAATTGAAATGGATTTCTCTCGTCAGAATCCTGATTTTGGTTTGGCACTTGACTGGAACGGTGAAGTTTATAAGACAGATGACATGGGACATACATGGAATTGTATTTATAAACTGGGAAAACGTCATTCGGCTCTAGCTGTAGATCCTAATAACGATAAAGTATGGTATGCCGGTGCCGGTGACTTTTGGAACGTAAAAGAAAATCACCGTAGTTTGAAGAACTTGAATGGTATAAAGTTTAAGTTTGCTGCTTACGGACATATTTGGAAAACCACCGATGGTGGCAAATCATGGGAGAAACTTACAAATGGTATACCGGAAGGTGCCGATATAGGAAAAATAATAGTTGATCCAAGAAATTCTGAAGTTGTATATATGATTTGCGGACAAGGTATGTATAAAAGCATAAACGGTGGAAAATCGTGGAAAGTTTCAGCCAATGGATTGCCTAATAATCTTCCACGTGACTTGACATCATATTATGATAAAAAAAGTAAGGAGTTTATTCTTTATGCAATAGACCAGACATATTATGAAAAGTCAGCTTCGGGTGATATTACTTTTAAAGGAGGTATATACAAAAGTACTGATGGAGCTAAATCATGGACTGACATAACAGGAAATATGCCAATAGACATGACCAAAATATCTAATGGCAGTATTAAGAATTTCCAGTATATTAAAACTCTTTCATACTGGTTCGGTATTTCTACAAAAGAGACTTACAGCCTTTTGAAAAAGCAGCCAAAATCTATAATTCCTGTGTTTAACAGACTTGTTGTCAATCCTAGTAACAAGAATGAAATTTATGTAATTTCGAATGCCAAACATGACCGTTCTTTTACAATAGGTGAAGTAATGAAGACTGAGGATGGCGGTAAAACATGGATTGCATGTGCAAGAACTGGTAAATATTGGGATGAAAAAAGAGATGCGGATTATTGGACTTCAAGGAATAATCCATTAGGATGTAATATGAAATTTGCTCATTTGCAAAAGTCATTAGACATGATCGACTATTCTGCTGGTAACAGATTTATTAATATAAATTCTAAAGGTGATGTTTACATTGAAGTTGATCAGCAAACTCTGTGCTCTACAGACGGAGGAAAGACTTGGGAACAGATAGACGATTATGAAACTGAACCAGGAAGCTGCAAATGGGTAGGCAGAGGCGACAGTAATCTGCCGGGACGTAATATATTGCTTAACACAGGAGTGAAAGACAGAATCTTACTGTGTTGTGGTGAGCATGGCTTGTGGGAAACTACTGATCCGGGTAATTATCCTGACAAATCTGCTGTAGCTGTAAAACAACTTGAAGGCCAGTGTAATAAGGATGGGGCTCATTCTGTTGCAGATGTAGCCGTAAATCCTAAAAATCCTGACGAAATTTATATTTTGTTGTTCCGTCAGGCACACAGAGGACACTTCAGAGTTTCAACTGATGGAGGAAAAACATGGACTAACAGAGCTAAACCTATAGATTATAATAATCCTAATATCTCCGGAAATCATATTTATCAGAATTCATTGATTGTTGATTATGATAATCCAAATAACATTTATTTCTGTGTTCACCGTAGAGCAGTGACAGAAGTAGGAGAGGGCAGTAAGATTAGCGATTTTGACGGTTACGGGATTTATGCCAGCCATGACGGTGGATATAACTGGGATATGGCCAATATTGGTTTGCCTGATGGTTGTAGTATTAACCGTTTGTGTATTGACCCTAAGAGCTCAAATGTTCTTTATGCTGCATCAAACATGGTGAGAAATGTTAAAGGAGGATTATATAAATCTGTTGACTGTGCCAAATCATGGGAAAGATTAGACATTCCGACCGAAATCAAGTCAGTTAATAATGTATTTGTTGACAAGAATAATGGTTCCATATATATTTCCTGCGGTAATAAAGGTGGTAATGTTGATGAAGGCGGTGTATGGCGCAGTAATGATAATGGAAAAACATGGAACAAAATATTCGAAATGCCTTATGTATGGCAAACTGAGACTTCAATACTTGATTCAGATATAATCATTGTCAGTTCTGCGGGCTATCCTGGTTATAACAATAGAGAAGCATTGTTAAATCCTGGTGCATACCTGTCGCAAGATGGTGGTAAGACATGGATAAAAGTGAATAAGAATCTCGGACAACCTGATAAAATTGTTGATATCAAGCCCGACATCAATGATAAAAATATATTCTGGTGTTCACTTTGGGGAAGTGGATGGTATAAAGGTATTTTTAAATAGAACTGTAATATTGCTATGGAGAAGATATTTTTTTAAGTGAATTCAAAATAAACATAAGGGATATGAAATCAATACTATTAAGTGGTACATGTCTTTCTTGCATAGGACTATATATGTGTGCAAACAATTTATCAGCAAAAGACGTAAATAAACCAAATGTTGTAGTTATATATACAGATGATCACAGATATACAGGAATACACGCATTGGGAGGTGAAGCTGTTATCACTCCAAATCTTGATAATCTGGTTTATAACGGTATCTGTTTTACAAATGCTTATCTGCAAGGGGCTTTTACTGGAGCTACTTCTGTTCCAAGTAGAGCCATGCTGCTTACAGGAAGAAATCTGTTTTCTCTAAATGGAATCGGTCATAATATTCCGGTTGAGCATACAATGATGCCTGAAGCATTTAAGGAAGCTGGATATTTTTGTTATCATATAGGGAAATGGCATCAGGACAATAAATCATTAGCACGTTCATTTAATAGTGGGAGTAGAGTGACAGGCCAACCTTTGTATCTTCTTGACAAATACAGAATGCCGTTCTCATATTGGAATAGTGAAGGAGAATATAGTAAAAAGAACTGTTATTTGTGCGAATATGATAAAAATGGTAATACAGTCAACAGAATTGTCGGCAAAGAACCATATGGACCAATAGGCAATGAAAATACAGCTCCGCATATCATTGAACTATTGTCTGGTGATGCTATGAAATTCATTTCAGATTATGATAATAAGAATCCTTTTTTTGTCTATCTTTCTTTACCTTCACCTCACGATCCTTGTCAATGTCCTAAAAAATATAAGGATATGTATCCTGCCAACGAAATAAATCTTCCTCCATCATTCATGGCGCAACATCCTTTTGATAATGGAGATTATGTGAGCAGAGATGAGAAACTGGCTTCATGGCCACGAACGCAAAATGAAATAAAGGAAAAAATATCTGATTATTATGCAGCCATAACTCATACAGATGCACAAATAGGACTTGTAATAAAGGCATTAAAGGATGCCGGATTATATGATAATACAATAATAATTATGGCAGGTGACAGCGGACTGGCAGTTGGTAACCATGGTCTTATGGGCAAACAGAACTTATATAATGAGGATGGAATCCATGTACCTTTTATTATCTCAGGTGGCGCTTTAGATAAACAATACCATGGAAAAAGATTTGATGCCTTATGTCATATACATGACATAATGCCTACTGTTCTGGATATAACTGATATAAAGATTCCTAAATCCGTAAATGGAAAAAGTCTGTTACCGGTGATAAAAGGAAAACAGAAAGATGTCAGAGAATATTGTTACTTTGCATACAGACAACACCAACGTGCAATAAGAATTGGTAATTACAAACTAATTGAATATGTTAGAGCTAAGGATTACAATAAGCAAACTGGTAATTTTATATCTGGCTCAAGAGTTACACAACTCTTTAATATAAAAACAGATCCTTGGGAAACAAATAATCTGGCAAATTTCCCGGAATATACAGAAATGATAAAGGACATGCGTGAGAAAATGAAAATTGCCTCTTCGGAATATAATGATACCTATGATAAAAACAGATCTGAATATAGCTTTTGGGAGTTTTATTAATGATTATACATTTTTGAAAGTCTAGAGACTGTCATATAAACAGTTGACATATCTTGAGTATAACCGAATTATAATATCATCTTTTTTTGCATTAGTATTTGCAGCGTGAAGTTACGAAAAGAGTGTAATTTATTGGAAATGAGCGTAGGTTAATTGCTCTT
>NZ_DXVR01000089.1:0-11801 GCF_019417265.1 Bacteroides sp. | reverse complement strand
GCAAAATACTGAGTAGCAAAGAAAAGCATAAATTTACCATCAAACTTGGGTTAATGTTGCCATTTTCTTCTTTTATCTCTGCTATACGGCTGTTTGCGAGCTTATTAATGTCATACCTCAAATGGCCAAATATTTTATCCATCCATTTTGAAACAGTTTCCAAAGATTTATGCCGTATCGTGAATATCGTATTTGGATTTTCTGATATATTTTCTTTAGTATAGACAATGTTGTTCTCTATTGTGTTCAGTTTGAAATCCTCATCGTTCGGATTGGCGTATATTCTGTCTGCTTTTTTTCCTGTATAGGCAAAGGTGTTGTTTTTTATCGTATTACCATAAGGACGCGAAGCCGGATATCCGTTCATTTGTGGCAATTTGCTCTCTTCGTATGAGAGGTCAAAAGGCTCATCCTTGCAGTCGAAAAAAGTATTGTTGGCGAATATCGAGTTTTGTGCCGAGAGATGTGTTGCATAACTTTTGTCTTTCTGAATGAAATCCTTGTATCCGCAAGTGAATCTTACTACGCTCGCCGGCAGTCGGTCTTGGCGTTGTTTCATCTTTTTGTCAAGTGGAACATACGAGCCGTTGGGGAATGAGAAATAGTTTCCTGCCACTATGTGTTCATCCATCCACATACCCAATCCGCCATAAAAATATTTGGTGTATGTAGCTTCCATTATGTTGTGCAGGAAGATTGTGGAATGTCCCTGTCTGAAACTCATTTGTGCCTGGCAATTGCGGAAAGTGTTGTGGATATACACATTCTCATGACTTTTGTTCTCTATGAGTTCCACTTCCCCGTCCTGGCGTTCAAACAGATTGTTGTCTATCAGACATCTTCCATATCCCAACTGGCCGAGCCCGATACGCATAGCCGAACCGGTGTTGGCCGTCAGTTTGAAAGGTGTGGGGAAATAACAATGGTCTATACGGTGATACATGGCATATTTAAAATCGTCCGATGTATCCGTAAAAACACTTTTATTGTCCTTGACAATGCAAGCGTCCACAGATGCAAACTTATGCGGGAACTCCGTCCGATATGGGAGAAACGTGGATTGTATCTCTTCTTCCTCCCACCGTACAGTCCACATCTGAATATCGCCGAGACGCTCTGGAGAATCCTCAAAGGCAAATGGCTCAGACCTGCGGATTATTGCTCCACAGATTCCCTGCTCTATGCAACCAACCGTGCTTTGGCAGCACTTGGATCTCAACTCAATATCAATTTTGCCCATGCGGCTTAGTATAAATTAATTTTTACGACTTACTTATCATATAATAGTTATACGTACTATTTTGTAATGAATTTGTATCTGTTTGAAATAATATAATGTGTTTGATGGATTAATTTGCAGTATGAAAAATGTTGAATCTAAAATTATATTTATGAGAAATTTTGTAATTATGCTGTTTGTCATGGTTTCTACAGTGACTTTGGCTGCAACTGTTAAGAATGTAAAAGATACTGGAAGTCTGGAAATGGCTGTTGCTGAGGCTGTTGAGGGTACTACAATTATTATGGAAGATGGGGTTTATAATGACGTGAAACTTATAGTCAGGACTAATGGCTCTTCCAAGGAAAATATTGTAATTAAGGCTAAAAATCCCGGAAAGGTGTTTTTTATAGGAGATGTAAGGGTGGAATTGCGCGGTGATTATAATGTTTTAACCGGAGTATATTTTAAGGATGGTGCAAGAGATACAAAAATATGGAAAAGTCATGGCCCCGGATTGGTAGCTGTATATGCTGACCATTGTGAAGTGTCCGAGTGTATGTTTTATGATTTTGACAATGCTAATTCGGCTTATATCACAACCTCACTGGATGAGAACGGACGTGTGCCACAATATTGCTATATCCATCATTGCGCATTTATAGAGAAAACAACTTTGGATCAGGTCATCAACTTTAATAATACTCCAAAAAAGATATTGGACGGAGAGCCAGGCAAACCAATGTATCACCGTGTGAGCTATTGTTATTTCTCAAATCCTCCAAAGAAAGGAAATGCCGGGGGAGGTATAAGGATTGGGTATTGGCGCAAGGATTATGGACGCTGTCTTATTGACCATAATTTATTTGAGAGACAGGATTCGGAACCTGAAATAGTGACGAGTAAGTCAATGGAGAACGTGTTTTATGCAAATACTATATTGAACTGTCAGGGTACTTTGAATTTCCGACATGGTGACCATCAGGTGGCACTGAACAATATCTTCCTCGGAACTGATAACAAGCATGATTATGGAGCAATGTACGTGTGGGGAAGCGACCATATTATAGGTAATAATTATGTTTCGCTTTCACGTACGCTCAAAAGCAGGGGAAATGCAGGTATTTATTTTAATTGTGGTTCCAAGGCTTCTGAACACGCTTTGGCATTCAATATAGCTATGGTGAGCAATACTTTCGAGAATGTGAATGGAGCAGTGTTTCATTTTGCTCCACTCTATGAACGCCGAAAGGAGGTTTACGGTGAGAAATTGGAACTTCCTTATAATATTAATTTCGTAAATAATTTTATTTCTTCCAGAAAGGTTGGGGCTAAGATATGGGCAGAGGTGAATGGTAATTCTTCTAAACAGATATGGAAGGATAATGTCTATTATGGATATGATAACAAAGTCTTGTCATCAAACGATGGCTGGACTAAAGGTGTTGTACCTATTGGAATAGACAAGAGCACTTTAAAAAGTATTCTTCCGTATACCAGTATCGAAGGTATAAATCTTGATTTTGTAGAAATTTTGAGCAAGCCTCTCGATTTAAAACCTTTGAAAGGCACTGATGTGGGACCTGCATGGTGTGAAAAGTTTCCGGGAAATTATTTTGATACGGGTGTATTCAAGAGACAAACAGCATCAAAATAGTTCTATAATTATAATAAATCACAAAAATACGAATGTAGGCATTTTATTACGTATTTTTGATTTTGCATTGTTTTTATTAATGGTTTTGCATATTCTTTTTCTAATTAATAGTACAAAATTATACTGTAATTGTATTGAATTGAAATATATTAATTGTTTCAATCTTTATTTTTGCAGATATGCAACAATAATTTTAAATAAACCATGTATCAGAAAAAACTTTTACTATTAGCTTGTACCTGTGGAATGGCTCTTAATTCCACTGCAAAAGAAGAAAACCACGAAGCGGTAAAGAGACCTAATCTCCTTTACATCTTTCCGGACCAGTATCGTATGCATGCACTCAGTATCTGGAGTAATCCTGAATACAGGAAGGCTCTGAGTACAGTGGGAGATCCTGTTTCAACACCGAATTTGGACAAATTGGCTAAGAAGGGAATCCTGTTCAATAATGTTTGCAGTACATACCCTGTAAGTAGTCCTCACAGGGGAATGCTTATGTCCGGAATGTACCCGCGTGCGAATGGTATAGAGAACAACTGTCATATATCCAGAACAACAGAATTGAAACATGACATAGAGTGTCTGACAGACGTATTGGCAAAGAATGGATATGAAACAGCATACGTTGGAAAAACGCATTGGCATAGGACAGAAGCTTTGTTTGATAAAGATATGAATTATGTTGGAACTAAAGAATCTCCGGGAGGTAATGTGATGAATGTTTATGACACTTACATTCCTGAAGGTAAGAGTCGTCACAGCAACAAATACTGGTTCCAGGGTATAAAGAGTCATTATACTTCATATACATATTCTAATCGTCCTGAACTTGTGGATGGCAAGAAGGATGGAGAAGTGAAAGTTCATGATGGATTTACTGCTACTCATGAAGCGGATATCGTTATAAAATATCTGAAAAATGAGAGTGGTGAAAGATGTGAAGGTAAACCGTTCAGTATTATTTGGTCTATAAACCCACCGCATCCGCCATATAACAAACTTGAGGATTGCGATATCGAGGTATTTAATGAGTATTATAAAAATATGCCTGTCGATGAACTGCTTGTACGTGATAATGTTAAACTTGTAAATAAAGAAGGAAAGGCCAAGAAGAAAAATATTGAGCTGAATGCCCGTATATATTTTACATTGGTGAAAATGGTGGATGAAGAAGTGGGACGTGTACTTGATGTTTTAGAGGAAATAGGTGAAGCGGATAATACAATAGTTGTCTTTACTTCCGACCATGGGGAAATGATGGGTAGTCATGGACTGACCGGTAAGAATAAAATTTATGATGAATCTTTTTTGGTTCCTTATATAATAAGTTATCCCGGAGTGTTGGAACATCGTGTAGAGAATCTTATGATGGGGTCGGTAGATATAATGCCTACCATGCTTGGATTGATGGGACTGGAAAAGAGTATTCCAGAAACTGTAGCAGGATATGATTATTCTGATGGAATAGTTTCCGGTGATTTTAAAAAATGTCCGAAACCGAAATCGGCTCTTTACCTAAATGATAAAGCAAAGGGAGTTCGTACATATAAATATACCTATGTAGTTAGTGCGGATGGTACATATGAACTGTATGACATAGAGTCTGATCCGTATCAAATGAAGAAACTTTCATTTAAGGATATTCCGGCATCGGATAAAAAAATGCTTAAAGATGAACTTGGCAAATGGCTTATTAAAGCTAATGACAGATGGTGTGATAATAAAAAGAATAAAGAACTTATTAATTATTAAAAAATGAATACAAAGTCTATAGCATTATCTATTGGTATTCTTATGGCTTCATCTGTTTTTGGTGAAGGGCTTGAAAAAAATGATTGTAAAATATGGAATGAGTTTGTCAATGCTCAAAAGACCGGTGCAGAATCTTTATTGCTCGATTTCTCATTTGCAGGTTATAAACATGGTGAGGTGGGAATACCTGAAGTGGAACATAAGATATTCAATGTATGTGATTTTGGTGCAATAGCGAATGATGGAAAGTCTGACAGAGCGGCTTTCCAGAAGGCTATAAAAGCGGCTGAGAAAAATGGTTCGGGAATAATATATTTTCCTAAAGGAAGATACGATTTGCGTGCTGAAAATGACCCAAACGAGGAAATCAAGATTTCAGGAAGTAATATAGTAATTCGTGGTGAAGGTAGTGGGGAAGGTGGTACAGAGTTGTTCATGGAGTTTCCAAACCCTGCTAAGAATCCTAAAAAACTATATTCATCTCCTTGTCTTATTTCTTTTGATGGAAAACAGAAGGATAGTAAGTTAACAGATATAGTAGCAGGCTCCAAGCGCGGCTCTTTTCAGATTACTGTAGCATCGTCGGATGGTATTAAAGAAGGTGATTGGATAAGACTTTATGTGAGAAATAATAATCCGGAAGTGATTGCGGAGGAGTTAAAACCATATAAGGTTGAAGAAAAATGGAAACAAATCCTTACGGAAGGTGTGATGATAGATGATTATCATCAAGTGGTTAAAGTTTCCGGAAATGTTATAACACTGAAAGAACCATTAATGCATGCCATTGATAAAAGCTGGGAATGGTCTGTAAGAACTTATCCGATGATAGAGGAAATAGGAATTGAGGATATTGCATTTGTAGGAAACTGGAAAGAGAAATTTAAACATCATAAGAATTGGTTGCATGATGGAGGATGGAAGCCTTTGAAGATAAATAATGCGGTAAATTCATGGGTGAGAAGATGTCGTTTTACTGATATAAGCGAAGCTTTAAGTGTTATTTCTTGTGCAAATGTTTCTGTGATAGATTGTGTGATAACAGGAAACACAGGGCATTCTGCTATTAGAGCTCAAGGTTCGTCAAGGGTGTTTTTAGGGAAAATCGATGACCAACCTGCTCAATGGCATTCTGTAGGATTTTCAAAACCTTCTATGGGGACAGTACTTTGGAGAGTGAGGACGAACGCTAACAGCTGTTTTGAATCACATGCCAGTCAGCCGAGAGCTTCGCTTATTGATGCATGCGAAGGTGGTATGATGCGTGGACGTGCAGGAGGTGCTGTAGGTAGTAATCCTAATCATCTTAATGATTTGGTATTTTGGAATTATAAAGAAACAGATGAAGGAACTGAAAACTTTGATTTCTGGGCGAGTGATTCAAATTTCTGGAAATTCCTGCCTCCTATAATAGTCGGTTTTCATGGAGCAGGTACTACATTTGAAAAGTCACAAGTGAAATATGAAGAAAGTAATGGAAAGTCTGTAAATCCGGAGTCCCTGTATGAGGCACAGCTTGAACTTAGACTTGGCAAACTTCCGGAATGGATTTTAGACTTGAAAAAGTGATTTTTATTCTTTACTGCACAATTTTAAAAGTTTTTTGTTGAGTTGTGTAAGTAGAATTCTGTTTTAATGTCTATTTTTGGCACATATAAATTAATTATATACAAATTATGAACAGACTAATGATATTTGGTGGCATCATTGCCCCTGCAGTAATTCAGGCTGCCGACAGACCTAACATTATTTACATTATGACCGACCAGCAGACAGCTACTGCTATGAGCTGTATGGGAAACAAGGATTTGCACACTCCTAATATGGACCGTCTGGCTGAGGCCGGAGTGATGTTCCGTAATGCCTATTGT
This sequence comes from Bacteroides sp., assembly GCF_019417265.1. GTDB lineage: Bacteria > Bacteroidota > Bacteroidia > Bacteroidales > Bacteroidaceae > Phocaeicola. The sequence continues at coordinate 5,299 of NZ_DXVR01000089.1, read as the reverse complement.
TCCACTCCTCTGAGCGGACCTTCAAGAGCATCTATGTTTACAGGATGTTTCGCTCACGAGATAGGTATGCCGAGTAACGGTGACCCTATGCCGGAGAATCTTAAGAAACAAAGTCTTGGTGTACTGATGAGCAATGCAGGATATGACTGTGTGTATGCCGGTAAGTGGCACGTACATACATCTTCTATCCCTGACAATGAGTTCGGTTTTAAGAATATTCATGACCATAATGACTTCGGACTGGCGGAATCGTGCGTAGAATATCTTGATTCAAAACATAAGTCACCTTTCTTTTTGGTTGCTTCATTCGATAATCCGCATAATGTGTGTGAGTATGCACGTCAGCAAAATTTGCCTTTTGCAGAGACTCCACAGGCTGATATTGCCGATTGTCCTGGATTGCCTCTCAATTATGAACGTAATCCGTATGATGCAGATGCAATAAAGTATGAGAAAAGCTTGAACTTTAGTGCTTATCCTACTTCAAACTATACTCCTGACGACTGGCGCAGATACAGAAACGCTTATTTCAGATTAGTGGAGCATGTAGATGCGGAGATTGGCAAGCTTGTTGATGCAATAGACCGCAACGGATTGTGGAAAAATACGGTCATCATATTTACCAGCGACCATGGTGACGGAATGGGAGCACATCAGTGGAATCAGAAATCGGCTCTTTATGAAGAAGTCATTAATATTCCGATGATAGTGGTTCTTCCTGGAAAGAATAATGCCGGAAAGGAATTGCCTCAGTTGGTGAACAATGGTGTGGATTTTTTTGCTTCCGTATGCGAATGGGCAGGAATAGATATGCCGGAAGGATTGCCGGGATATTCGTACAGGAAACTTGTAGAGAGTTGTGATGTAAACGCGGAACATCAGGACTTTGTAGTAACAGAGACTCTTTTTGATAAAGGCGGAAACACGAGAGGATGGGCTTTGAGAACAAAGGATTTCAAATATGTGATGTACGACAAGGGACGTTACCGCGAGCAGTTGTTCGACATGAATGCCGACCGTGGTGAAATGCGTAACCTTGCAGTGGAAAAGAAATACGAAGCGGAACTAAATCGACACAGAGCTTTGCTTAACGACTGGATGAAACAGCATAAAACAAAGCAGATACGTGCCGGATTGAATCTTGTTCCGGGATTTTAAGTATATATTTATAAAGTCAGATGAGAATATTATTTCTATTGATAGGTATGTTACTCCATGTTGGAGTATTTGCACAGTCAGAAAAGTATTATAATGAATTCCAAGAACTTGCTTCTAAAGACATGAAGTTGGTTTTTGAGGACTCCTTCAAGAAAGACTGGCAGAAACAGTGGTTTAAGGACGGAGATATAGCCAAGGCTGTACACCGCAATGGTGGGCTTGAGGTATATGCCGGCGATGAGGCTTACAATGATGCACATCACACTGTCTTGTGGACAAAGAAGGAGTTTGAAGGTAATATAATGATAGAATACGATTTTACAAGACTGGATTCATCAAAGTATTATTTTGTGAATATCCTTTATATTCAGGCGACAGGTCCCGGCACAGGTGAATATGCTGAAGACATAAGCAAATGGAATCATTTGCGCAATATTCCTGCAATGGATGTGTATTTCAAGAACATGAACACTTACCATATCAGTTATGCTGTCACGGGAGTACCTTCGGAAAACAAGGACGAATACATCAGAGGACGCAGATATATTCCCGGAAACAATCTCCAGGGAACAGACCTGAAACCGGAATACTACAATACCGGATTGTTCAGGATAGGAGTGACATATCATATCAAGGTGATAAAATATGGCGATCAGCTTTATATGAATGTGACAGGCGACGGAAGAAATGAAACTTTCTATTTTGACGGTTCTTCAGCCCCGGCTATAACTAAGGGTAGGATAGGGCTCAGGCAGATGTTCACCCGTAATTCGAGATATGCCAATTTCAAGGTTTACAGTATAAAATAATAGCTGTAAATGAATATTAAATGGCGTTCAAACGCTGTTTAAACACTGTTTAAACAGCGTTTGAACGCCATTTAATGTTGTCTTTTTCTGATTTTGGTTGACTGTTATAATGTTTGTATGATTTGTCGGTAGTTTTAAAGTTCGAGTTTCTTGGTTACGAATTCTTTGACAAATTCCACAGTGCCGTCAATGCCGAGAACTGAAGAGTCCACACAGAGGTGATACGTTGCAGCGGCTCCCCATGTCTTGTAACTGTAGTAATTATAGTATGACGAACGTTTCTTGTCTGCCTTCTCCATAAGTTCTTCTGCCTCTTCTGCTGAGATCTCAAGAGTAGACATCAGCCTTTCTATTCTTGCTTCGGGTGAAGATGATATAAACACGTTGGCACATCGCGGATGGTCGCGGAGTATATAGTCCGCACATCTTCCTACGAAAAGGCATGACTGTTTCTCGGCCAAATCTCTAATAACATCGCTTTGAATCTTAAACAGAGAGTCATTGCTCAGATATGAATTGTACGGATATGCTCCTTCAGTAAGGAAAGGAAATCTTGAACCGAACAATCCTCCGAGAATAGTCTTTGATGCTTTCTCATCTGCCTGTTCAAAGAACTCTCGGCATAGTCCGCTTTCTTTTGAAGCAATGTTTATCAGTTCCTTGTCATAGAAAGCTATATTTAGTTCTTTTGCCAATTTCTCGCCAATTTCTCTTCCGCCGCTACCTAACTGACGTCCGAGGTTTATTACAAAATTATCTTTCATGGTTGTAAGATTTTAAAATGTCTGTCTACAAATATAATTCTTATGAATTAAAATTCAAAATAACTCAGGCGGTATGTTTCCTGAATTTATCGAATTGCCTGTAAAGCATTATTGCAGCCATTACACTTGCAGTAATATCGGATATAGGCATGCTTATCCATACTCCGTGCGAACCGAAAAACAACGGGAGAATAAACAGACACGGGATAAGTATAAGAACCTGACGGCTCAGTGACAGAATGATAGCCTTCCGTGCCATACCGATGCTCTGGAAGAAGTTGGATGTAACCATCTGGAAACCTATGATAGGGAAGAACATCACTACTATTCTCAATCCGTTGGCTGAGAGGTTTATCAGAGTTTCATCGGTGGTGAAAGCCGATACTGCCAGTCTTGGCATGAACTCACCGACAATAAAGCCTGAGGTAGTGGTTATTGTAGCTGCAACGACTGTCAGTTTCATTACATGGTTTACGCGATGGTACTGCTGTGCTCCGAAGTTATATCCGGCTATAGGCTGCATACCCTGGTTGAGTCCCATTACAATCATTACGAACAGGAACACAATTCTGTTTACTATACCGAATGCACCTATGGCAAGGTCGCCGTCGTAGAGTTTCAGACCTTTGTTGATGAGGATGACTATGAAGCACGATGCAAGATTCATAAGGAACGGAGCCATACCGATACCTATTATGTTTGAAACCAAGTTCCCATGAAGGCGGTAGATGCCTCTTTTGAAATGCAGAAGCTCATTCTTTTTGCTGAATATCTTAATAAGCCATACCAGTGATATTATCTGAGCCAGTATTGTTGCTATTGCTGCTCCTTTTATCCCCATGTCGAAACCGTAGATGAACAGAGGGTCGAGTATGGTGTTGATAATGACAGTAAGTATGGTTGCAAGCATAGCTTTCTGCGGATGGCCTGCCGAGCGGAGAACAGAATTCAGTCCGAGATAGAGATGCGTAATGGTATTTCCCAACAGGATAATAACCATATAATCGCGCGCATAAGGAATGGTTGCCTCGCTTGCTCCGAAGAAATACAATATCGGGTCGAGGAAGATAAGGGTGATTATCGTAAACAATATACCAACGATGACATTCAAAGAAACTACATTTCCGAGTATGTTCTGTGCCGATGCATAATCTTTCTGTCCAAGTTTGACGGAAACGAGTGTCGATGCACCCACGCCTACAAGTGAGCCGAAGGCTGCGGCAAGGTTCATAAGAGGGAAAGTTATGGCAAGACCGGAAATGGCCATCGGACCTACACCGTGACCGATGAAGATACTGTCTACCATATTGTAGAGTGATGATGCCGTCATAGCGATAATGGCAGGTACGGCATATTGCATAAGAAGTTTACCGATAGGTTCGGTTCCAAGTTCAGTTGCAGTTACTTTTTGTGACATATCGTTTATTAAATATCTCTATTTAGTCTATAATCAAGACTTTTGGTTCTATGTTGTGATATGATTTCATTGTTCGGGTGATGCTGACACCCTGACGTTTTTTGGTGCCGACCATCGTCGGCAGTGCTGCCCACTATAGTCGGCAATGCTGCCCACTATCGTCAGCAATGCTGCCCACTATCGTCGGCACCCAAAAATATACGGTTATATTGTATTACCGGTAGTATGGCCCATAGCCTTTTATGCCTTCCACTCCAAAGCTGATGGACGAACTTTCGCCTATCTTGAAGTTTATCATTCCTCCAAATTTATCCGGCGAGAAGTCCGGTAGCGGATAGTACATCGGAGAGCGTTGTGGCATCAGTGATTTGTTGCCATAACCGTATAATGTTATTTTATCGTTAAGCTTGAATGCGGCAACACCTGCTATTCCTATATTCCTATAGTTGATGAAGCCCCAGTTCATGTTTGTGGCGTACAATCCTGCTGCCACACTGAATCTGCTGTTTACAGGTACTGCATACATGAATGCTGCATCCTGTCCGAATCCTACTCCTGAAGGAGCATATTTGGAGGGACTGAATGTGACGTGCATCCCTAATGAGGCATTGAATCCTTTATGGAGTTCCCAGCCGGTGTAATTATAAGAGAACGGACTGATTCCGTACATGCTGAACGACGGATACATCCCCGTCTGCATTATCGGTGCTACAAGCGGTGTACTTAACGAGTCTGTGTTTGTGGCGGAAAAGGTTTCAACATCTGTTTCCGATGATTTGTCAAGAACAGAATCGTTTTCATATACAGTCGACTCATTGGTTTGCGACATACATATAACCGGCAGTAAAGCAAATAATATTACAAGGTATAACGATTTCATCACTATGGAGTTGTTGTTTGTTTTCAAATATAGTTATAATCTTATTATACTGTAATTTATACATTTGTTTTTTAATGAAAATAGGATGGATTTCACTCTTTTTTTATGGATACAAAAAAAGCTGTCTTCGTTAAGACAGCTTTTAATACCTTTAATGATTGTAGATTATGCTTCAGCACAAGGGATAACAGAAACAAAGCTCTTGTTTTCACGACCCTTCTTGAAACATACTGTACCATCTACCAATGCGTAAAGAGTATGATCGCTACCC
>NZ_DXVR01000088.1:8899-11940 GCF_019417265.1 Bacteroides sp. | reverse complement strand
CCCAATATAAATGGGATGTTTATACGGGGACATCATATAAAACTTCGATATGTTGTGGCTATTGTAGCCATTATTTTTACGTGGGCTGTTGCCGCCTCTGTTAGTAGTCTGAAATATAAGGAAGAATCCTTTGCACATTATTCCATGTATCGGGCGGTGAAGGAGCAGCATCAACATTTGATAGAAAAAGCAGGAATAAGACTAACGGAAAATCTGGAATAGTCATTGATATAGCGCCTTTGGATGTAATAAATTGCTGCTTTTATTCTTGACTTTTCTTTTCATAAACAGCTTCAGGTTCTGCTGCCATAAATGAATCTGTTGTATTTGGTTGTTCGTAGGTTCTTAATTTTCTATCTTCAAGAAAAATATGATTTAATGTATAAGCTAATGACTCAAGCGTTTGTTCACGAACTTTAGCCTTTAGTTGGCACTCCCAGACAGTGATACAATGCCAGCCCATAGAAGCAAGTTGGCATTGTTCTTTTTTATCACGCTCTTTGTTTCGTTCTATTTTCTTTTGCCAAAAGTCAATGTTGGTTTTAGACGGACGAAAGTATTTGCATTTTTCATGACCATGCCAAAAACAACCATTTACAAAAATGACAGTTCGATATTTACGAAGTACTATATCGGGATGACCGGGAAGGCGTGGATGATTGAGCCGATAGCGGAAGCCACGGCTAAAAAGGAATTTCCGAACCAATAATTCAGGTTTTGTATTCTTTCCTTTTATAGCGGACATACAACGATGACGTTGTTCTTTAGTCAATTTATCCATTAAATAATTTTACTCCAACAGTACAACAGACATAATTTTATTGATTTTTAAAAACCCTCCCTAACAAAGTATCCCGATATGTGTGAAAGATATTCAAATTAATTTGCACGTACTCTGGAAGGCTTTCAAGATATTCAATCTCAAATACAAGACGAGGTTCAATATCTCCGCTTTCCGGATATATTTCAGACTTATTACCGACGCGTGCAATCTTAATAATATAAAGATCACGTACACCTTTTCCTTTTATATATGGCATGAAGTAATAAAGTTTATTCAATGCTACAGTTGAAGGAAATGATTTAGTTTTACCTGTATAATATTTCTTAATACGTTCTCCATCAAGAAAATAATCTCTATTGTCATCTTTAACGAAACCAATCAATAGATGTTTATTATAATCCAATAAGTAATTTTTTTTAGGTTTATTACAAATCAAGATTTGTTGTTCATCTTCAAACAAGTTCAGTTGTAATTTTGGCTGAGCATCTCTTTTTTGTTCTATAGGATGTGTAGAAATAGGTTCTTTATCATATATGAAACGATATAGAGATTTACCTACTTCTTCTACAATTCCACAAACGAGAGCATTTCCCATAAGAAAAGCTCTACGTCCATCAGTAACATCGGGATGAAAAGTATGATTATCAGGAAACATATTCAAGCGTTCCAATTCCAGTGGAATCAAACGGCGATATCTACCTGAAGGTGTAAGAACAACATGCTTGAAACGAGAAGCAGACGGCCCCCCTTCACCTGTTATAATGGTACGTGAAGGTCGGTTAATATCATCAGGAAATGACATGCCACCTTCAGAGAATATATATTTAAAGCCGTCTTTGGATGTACGCTCTATTTTTTTTGCCCCTTTTTCATATTTCCATCGGTCCAATTCTTCATTAGAAATAAAATATTCCTCTGGTACAAAGTTTTCGTCAACCAGGTTATTACCCAGAGTCATATTAATTCCATCATAAACAGCAATAGTATCAACAGAATAAACATGTCGTTTCCTCATGATTCCTGCATCTCCAAAAGGACTGGCCGCATTCCCTTTTTGATTTTTGTTAAAATTATCAGAAACCTCTTTTATAGTACCATCAATATCAAATTCTGAACATGTTCCTTCCTTTACTTCAAAAGGAAAAGCTTTTGCCATTACTCCATCAAACAACACCCAGTTTTGAAGAGTCTCAATTTTATCGTATACAGTAGAGCCTTCACGGTAACCTACAATATAAGTTCGTCTTCTCCTTTGTGGCATACCGTAATCAGCCGCATTAATCACACGCCATTCTACAGTATATCCCAAGTCTGCAAGCGAAGCAAGAATTATAGCAAAATCTCGTCCACGCTGCTTCGCAGGTGAACCAAGTATACGGTCAACATTCTCAAAAAAAACATAATTAGGACGCTTTTTTCCTTTTTCGCTCAAAATACGATATATTTGCCACCACAATACACCTTTCTTCCCTTCAATACCTCCGGAACGACTTAAGGTTGATGCAACTGAATAATCTTGACAAGGAAATCCTCCAACAAGCAAATCATGATCTGGAATATTATCAGTTGCTACTGTATTTATATCTTCATTAGAATGTCCTTTACTTCCAAACCTGGCACGGTACACAAGAGAGGCATCTTGATGAACTGTTGATGGTTCCCATTGATTATTCCACACAGTTTCAAATGCATCAGATGCACCTTCCAATCCGATGCGGAATCCACCAACACCAGCAAATAATTCTACAACTCGTATGTTATTTTTGATTTTAGCCATAATATTTTACAGATAAGATAATGTTTGAAGTTTATTTACAACGTATGAACCTTTTAGCCAAAAAAATTGTGGTAACATTTTTATTCCATTAACCACTTCTGTCCTGGTCTTATCATTTGAAACATCCGCCCCACCTCGAAAAAAAACTTCATATTCAGAACTCTTAGGGAAATTGGGCGCTCCCATATACGATCCACTCTTGTTTCGTCTTTTACAACCTCGGGCATCATACAGATATTCCCATTTTAATTTATTTTGATAAATCAAATTACGAGAATCCTCCCATGTCCGCCTTACTTCTTTATTAATAAAATCTTCATCAAATGCAAAGCGTTTAAATCCTTCAAAGGTTGTTTTAGAAGAATCATTTTTATCATGCTCGCAAAAAATTGGACATAAAAAACTATGCTCACAAAAATAAATATATATATCAGAATCTTCAAAATCAATATTTTCCTGATTTTCAGATGAGTCCATTGA
>NZ_DXVR01000088.1:0-8889 GCF_019417265.1 Bacteroides sp. | reverse complement strand
CTATATTACTACTAGACCATTCTTCAAAATCAATATGCTTGAGCTTCATATCTTCCGTCCTGCCACCTTGTGGGGTAATTGTTATGGTTTTTGCAATAATTCCTGATTTTTTAAAATCTGAAATTTGATTTAGTTTATTGCAATCAGCATCAAACATCTTCAATACACACTTACTGCCAAAATCTTTGGTTGATACAGATGTACTAATACTAAACAATTCTTTCATTTGGCTGAATGTCATTCCTTTATATTTTTCTGTAATAGTATGACAACGGTCATCCAATTGTGAAAAACTTGAGAATGATTCTTTTAACTGAACCTCTGTTGCTGTACGGCTCTTATTGAAGTGACCACGCACAATATAATCGACAAAAGTCTGCTTCAGTCTGTAACGAGGTTTTTGATAAGAACCTGTTGACTTCTTTTTGAAACTGGGAACAAGTTCGATCAATAACAAATCAGGTCTGAGCACATGAGTGAAACCTTGCAAATTCTCGTTACGCTCTTCTTGAGTTCGGTATTTTTCATAAACACTCTGAAGATAGTCGCGAACTATTTCCCAGTCATTCTGCAACTTCCGTCTTTCTTCATCAGAAAATCTATTATAACAATAATCAACTATAGGAAATTTTGAATATTCTGATGATGAAACCGCATCATACGATTTATACTCATAGAATACTATCAGCAAATTCTCGGATTTTTCCCAAAAGTGAGATGTCATAAAATCATGTTGAATATCAGGTTCAAAAGTAACTCCAGTAATACTAATACCCTCTTTAGCACCGAGATAAACATTATATTCAGAACCAGTTTTTCCCTTGACATTTTCTAAATCTGATTTTGGAATGCGTACCCCAGTTGTTTTCAACTCCGTGAGAACACCATCAATTTCTATATCACATTCTTGTTTACTGTCACGAGCATACCCAAAAACTGACTGCTCAATTACGTCTCCAGCAATACCAGTAATCTTACTACTCTTCTTAGTACGAGCAAACTGATTAGATTTATCAACCTCACCTAAAGTCTTACCTTTAATTCCTTCAAGAAGGTTATATATAAATTCTTTTGTATATTTTCTATCTTCTGAAACAGCCATTATAATATAATTATTGAACAAATATTTTTAGACAAGAATTGATTTTGAAACGCAAAAATAAAGAATTAATACGAAATATTATGATGTCTTTCCAAAGATATTAATACTATAATAGATTTATTATGATATAAATTGATATTGATGTCCCATTAAAATTTTGACGAATTTAAAATTAAATAAATCTAAATTGGAGTCTTTCCGTTTTTTAGGTCTAAGTTTTGACTTCAGGTAAGAAGTCTGTCAATTATCTTTTGTGCGGTATAACTGACTGTCTTTTGTGTTTCCAATCATTCTCCGAACTTTTCTTCGTTTAAACCGAACTTTCTCTCCAAACATTAAGAGTAATCACCGAAGCTTTTTGCATTATCACCGAACTTTTTTTGTTTACAGTGTACTTTTCGAGGGTACTATTTACCCTGTTGCCCACCTCCTCAACAGGTATCCTTCCGTATCCTCCTCAATTCAGATTATAAATGTGGTATAGAAAGAAATCGCTCATGTTTGATATTATGTTTTTGCCCGGCAGGAATTTATCAGCATCTACATATAGTCCAATTGTGTAAACTTATCTGTAATGACATTTGTATCACGATATTTATACAGCTATTCTCAATTTTATACTCATATTCATTCACAAATATAACTTTTTCTTGCATATATCGCAAATACTCTGTATTTTTGCAGCCGATTTAAAAAAAGAGAACATTAACATGCGATGCCGTGAATAGCGGTCGTGTATTCTAGAACACCACGTAAAAAACAGGAACGATGAAAAAAGAAAATCTCGTATCAGTACCTTTCATGGTCTTGGGTATTGTGTTTTGTGTCTGCCTCGTGGCAGCCAATCTTTTAGAGGCCAAAGTCGTACAACTCGGTCCGATTTCCGTAACTGCCGGACTGATAGTTTTCCCAATCTCTTACATTATCAATGACTGTATTGCCGAAGTCTGGGGCTTCCGCAAGGCGCGTCTTATCATTTGGATGGGTTTCCTTATGAACTTCATGGTAGTAGCCTTAGGTAAAGTGGCAGTGGCTCTTCCTGCGGCTTCTTTCTGGGAAGGCGAACAGGCATTCGATTTCGTGTTCGGTCTTGCTCCGCGCATCGCGGCTGCCAGCTTGACTGCTTTCCTTGTAGGTTCATTCATCAATGCTTTCGTTATGAGTAAGATGAAGATTGCTTCGCACGGAAAGAACTTCTCTGCCCGTGCCATTGTTTCAACTTTGGCTGGTGAAGGTGCCGATTCAATCATTTTCTTCCCGTTGGCTTTCGGCGGACTGATGCCGGTGAACGAACTGCTGAAGATGATGGCGGTGCAGGTAGTTCTGAAAACGCTTTATGAAATCATAATTCTCCCTGTGACTATCAGGGTGGTGAACTACATCAAGCGTGTGGACGATTGTGATGTGTATGATGAGAACATCTCATATAATGTGTTGAAGATTAAGGATATCTGATTATGACTATGAACAATGAGGCCGCACTTGTAGTTTTCAGTGGCGGTCAGGATTCTACCACTTGCCTGTTCTGGGCAAAGAAACATTTCAGAGAAGTTTACGCGCTTAGTTTCATCTATGGTCAGAAACATGTGAAGGAGGTGGAACTGGCAAGAGGAATTGCCGAAAGGGCAGGAGTGCATTTTCACGCAATGGATGTATCGTTCATCGGTCATCTTGGCAAGAACTCTCTTACTGATACTTCAATAGTGATGGACGAGGAAAAACCGGAAGGCTCTTTCCCCAATACTTTCGTGCCGGGAAGAAACCTGTTCTTTCTCAGTATAGCTGCCGTTTATGCGCGCGAACATGGCATCTGTCATCTGGTGACTGGAGTTTCTCAGACAGACTTCAGCGGTTATCCCGACTGCAGGGATTCGTTCATCAAATCGCTCAACGTAACTCTTAACCTTGCTATGGACGAGCAGTTCGTGATTCACACTCCGCTGATGTGGATAGACAAGGCTCAGACATGGGCTTTGGCCGATGAGCTTGGAGTGCTTGATTTGATAAGAAACGAGACTCTGACATGCTATAACGGTGTGCAGGGTGACGGATGCGGACATTGTCCGGCATGCAAGTTGCGCCGCGAGGGACTGGAGAAATATCTTAACTCTAAAGAAAAGTAATATAAATGTATCGTTTCGTTCTGAAGAATGAATAGAAACACTTGGCGTGACACGTAGGTGTTCCGCGCGTGACACGTTCGTGTTTCGCTCGTTACACGTACGTGTTCCACCCGTTACACGAACGTGTAACGGTAAATATGTTTAGGAATTTGATATAATGGAAAGAAAAGAAGAATTGACATTGCTTGGAGGCAGTACTGTTTATCGTCAGGACTATGCCCCGGAGGTGCTTGAGGCTTTTGTGAACAAGCATCCTGAGAATGATTACTGGGTACGTTTCAACTGCCCTGAGTTTACAAGTCTTTGTCCTATCACCGGACAGCCTGACTTCGCGGAAATCCGCATAAGCTATCTGCCTGACGTAAAGATGGTGGAGAGCAAGAGTCTGAAGCTCTATCTGTTCAGTTTCAGAAATCACGGTGATTTCCATGAGGACTGTGTTAATATTATAATGAAGGACCTTATCAAACTGATGGACCCTAAGTATATCGAGGTGACAGGCATATTCACTCCGCGCGGAGGTATCTCGATTTATCCTTACTGCAACTACGGCCGTCAGGGAACGAAATATGAGGAACTGGCTGAGTATCGTATGCGCAATCACGATTTGTAATTATTATAAGAAGTTAGAGGAGTTAAAGGAGTTATAGAAGTTACTTTTTAATAAGAAGTTACATTCTGTAAGAAGTTAATGAAGTTTATAAATACAAAATTAGAGAAGTTAATCCAATGCTTGAATTTTAATTCGCATGAATTACTTCCCTAATTTCTTTAACTTCTCTAACTTCTTTAACTTCTTCTTTTATGATAACTCCAGTCCGAATTCCTCTTTCAGTTTCAGCAGATTAGGGTTTTTCTTGCTCATCATCTGGAAACGTTCCACATGGCTGTAAGCTCTGATGTTCTCATCGGCTGCACTTACGCGGACAGTCATCCTGATTTTTCTGTTGTGAAGCTGTTCTCTCAAGTGATTTTCTATCTGCGGTGCCAGCTGATGCATGTATTTCTGAACCATCTCGTTGTCTACTGCCACTTCGAATGTAGTCTGGTCGTCAAGAAGTTTTGGCGACATGTTCATCATTCGTCCTGCATTAGCGGCTTCCTCCTTAGGCAGTCGGGTGGCAAACTCTCTCCAGTAGTAGTTCAGATCCTTGTCATACACCACATAGTCTTCCCATTCTTTCTCTACTTGCTGAATCTGTGCTTCAGGCTTCTGGGCTACAGTTTCTTCCTGATACTGCGGTCTTCGTTTAATCGACGGCCCGAGTATTCCACCTTTTACCACCGGAATTTTCTTTTCCTGGGCAACTTTCAGTCCGTCAGGCAGTTTGTGCTCCTGCTGTTGGGTGTGGGTGTTGCCGTATTGCGGTTGAGGCTCTGAAGTGTTCTGCTGTACCGGTTGCTGCATGTTCTGTACATGAGCCGGTTGTTGCTGGTTTACAGGTTGTTGCTGTGTTGCGGTCGGAGCAGTCTGCTGGTTGAAGATTGGTTTTATCACTTGCTTAGGGCCACGCCCATTGCCGGCATCATCTTCTTCGGATGTTATCTGTGCCAACTGTATCAGTGTCAGCTCTACCAGGAGACGTTTGTTCTTGCTCTGTCTGTAGTTCAGGTCGCAGTCGTTGCACAGTTTCATTGCCTTGTAGAGGAACTTCTGCTCGCATTTCTGTGCCTGAGCCTTGTATCTTTCTCTGATTGACGCACCTACTTCAAGGAGTTGCAGTGTCTGTTCGTCGCGGCTCACAAGCAGGTCGCGGAAGTGTGAACTAAGTCCGGTGATGAAGTGGTTTCCGTCGAATCCTTTCTTCAATACCTCGTTGAACAGAAGCATACATTCCGATACTTTGTTTTCAAGAATATAGTCTGTCAGTTTAAAATAATATTCGTAATCAAGTACGTTGAGGTTTTCGATGACACTCTTGTAAGTGATATGCCCGTTGGAAAAGCTTGTCACCTGGTCGAAGATAGACAAAGCGTCGCGCATACCTCCGTCAGCCTTTTGGGCTATTACGGTCAGTGCCTCAGGTTCAACGTCTATGCCTTCTTTCTGTGCCACACTTTGAAGATGTTCCACAGTGTCTGTCACGCTGATTCTGCTGAAGTCATATATCTGACATCGGCTCAGGATAGTAGGCAGAATCTTGTGTTTCTCTGTTGTGGCAAGGATGAATATGGCATGATGAGGCGGCTCTTCAAGGGTTTTCAGAAAAGCATTGAAGGCAGCCGTAGACAGCATGTGCACCTCGTCGATGATGTAAACCTTGTATTTGCCTATCTGTGGCGGGATGCGTACCTGCTCTATGAGCGAGCGAATATCTTCCACAGAGTTGTTTGATGCGGCATCCAGCTCATGGATATTGTATGAACGCTGCTCGTTGAATGCCTTGCATGATTCACATTCGTTGCAAGCCTCGCCGTCCGGTTTAGGCGACAGACAGTTGATGGTCTTTGCGAAAATACGAGCGCATGTGGTTTTTCCTACTCCTCGCGGTCCGCAGAAAAGATAGGCATGAGCCAGCTTGTTGTTGGCAATGGCATTCTTCAGAGTCGTTGTGAGTGCACGCTGTCCTACTACGGTGTCGAATGTGGCAGGGCGGTATTTACGTGCTGATACAATATAGTTGTCCATAATCAGGATTAGTTTTTCTTGTTTAAAAAAGTAATGGCAAAGATAATTATTTCTGCCGACAATTCATTATACCGTATGTAAGATTTGGACTTTTGTCTTTGTATTTCTTCTTAAGACAACCTAAAAACAGAGAACCCAAATTTCTAAATACCGCTTTAAATGCTTATATTTGCGCCAATAAATCTTTTTGTCATGAAAGAGAAACTGGAAAATATATGGAATTTTGTGCGTCTTCACAAATACGGTGTCACATTGGCCGTGTTTGTGTTGATAATAGGTGTTCTGGATGAAAACAGCTGGATACGCCGTTTGGAACATCGTGCTGAAATAAACAGACTGAATACAGAGATAAGACATTATCGCAAACAGTTTGATGCCGACAGCAAGTTGCTGAAGGAGATATCCACAAATCCTGAGGCACTGGAGAAAGTGGCCCGCGAAAAATACATGATGAAAAAGGAGAACGAAGATATATTTATTTTTGAACAGGACTTGGAAGATGAATAAGACAGACAATATAATAGCCATATCGGGCGCAGTAGTCCTTTTCGCAGGACTGATAATGCAGTTTGTGAAATTTGAATATGCACCATATATCTATATCGCCGGTGCTCTGATGTTCGGCTGGATACAGGCAAAGACAGGACGCTATTACGGCAAGAACATTGTACTCAGACGATTGAAAAGGCAGCAGCTCATAGGAGCAATGCTGATGGTCATAGCGGGTGTGATGATGATAGTTTGGCATCACAACGAGTGGATTCTGTGTCTGAGCATTGCTGCAGTGCTTGAACTCTATACGGCATACCGTATTCCATACGAAGAAAAAAAGGAGAACTGATGTTCTCCTTTCGTTTTTTTATAGCTTTCTGTAAATGTCTTTTACCAGTCGGCAGGCTGTTTCAAGGCCTATGCTTCCGGTGTTAATCATCAGGTTATAGTGGTGAGGTTCACCCCATTTCATACCAGTGTAATATTCATAATGATGTATCCTGTTACGGTTGATGCGTCTGATTTCCGTTTCGGCATTCTCCTTGTTTATGCCATATTCGGCCGTACATCTTGAAATGGCAGAGGCCATGTCCGAATAGCAGAACACTTTCAATACCTTCGGATAGTCTTTCAAGATATAATCCGCACACCTTCCCACTATAATGCAGGACTCCTTTTCGGCCAGTTCCTCAATAATCTTACTTTCTGCTACAAACAGAACATCGTCCGATGAAATACTTCCTTCCAATGTCTGTTCAGAACTTTTTGAGAGAATGCATTTAAGCCAGAATGACGGAATGGACTGTTCGTTCTGGGCGATGTATCTTTCGTCCATACCGCTGCGTTTGGCGTCCATACCGATAAACTCTTTTATTCCAAGCTCCTTAGAAAGCATCTCTCCAAGCTGATGTCCGCCGCTGCCATATTCGCGTGCAATGGTGATAATCACATTCTTATTATCTTTCATACCGATTGCCTTCTCACTTTCAGCAGGTGCTATCCATTTGTCGAGAAATGCGTAATACGGACTGACGAAATGAACTATCGGACCTACTATCAGTGCTGCAACTACAGTACCCTCACGTACTCCGTAAACTCCAGACATGAATATCAGCGACAGCAGACAGGCCGAGGCTGCCAAAGTTATGTCAAATCCGAGTTTTACATATCCGAACTCGCCATGAAACCGTTTCGTGATGACTTTTACTATATATTCGCCTGACAACATGGCTGCATTTGCCTTTACTTCGAGTGCGATACCTACAGCCAATATCACACAACCTATCAGCAGAGCTATAATCATACTTGGATATGTGGCGGGATTGAGCCAGAACAGAATGTAGTGCATACATATGTCTATGAATATTCCAAAACAGAAAGAGATTGGAATCTGAAGCAGATACATCCTTAAATCGTCTTTCAGGTCTTGGCGCGTCATCATGAAAGGTTCGAGAACGACGAACAGTATGTTCAGCATGATAGTCCATTCGCCGATAGTGAAAGGAGTGAACATACTCAGTACATATGTAACGCTGGTAATGGGTGATGTACCCAAGGCTGCTCTGGTGATAAAGGCTATCCCAAGTGCGTTGATAAACAGTGCTACACAGAACAGGAGATAGCGTCTGAATAAAAATTTGCTCATATTGTATTTGTCATTTGTAAAACAGTTGCAAAGTTCACCCTAAAATCTATAATGACAGATATAAAAGAACAACTTATTTTGGTTTAAAACGAAACAAAAAGTATCTTTGTAGTAAAAAAACGGATTATGGATATCTCTGTGTATGAGGTAATGAAATCAGATGGAATGACGGTAGGAAGTACGTGTTACTTTGATTTCGACCGTAGTTCCCGCGGTTATAGCGGAATTATGTTTGAAAAGGGATTTTTCTTTCTTCTCGTCATAAACGGAACAGCAAGGCTTTCCGATATTTATGGCAATTATGACCTTAGCCGTGGAAAACTTGTTGTTCTTACACCGAGTACTACAAGCTCAATCGGACACTTCGATGCAGACTTTTCGCTGAAAATCATATATATAGTACCTTCGTATTTTGATAGTCTTCCCGACGGGCAGCCGCTGTATAATCAGGTGGCAAGGTATCTCGGCAATTACAGGCTTCCGGTGTTTGATATTGAAAGTGAAAGGTTCTCTTATCTGAAACAAACCATGTCGCTTTTTGGTGACCGGCTTAATGCTATGAATGTATATCACTACGGAATAATACGAAACCTGTGTAATTTCTTCCTTTTACAGATAGCGGATGCCTTGTGTACTGAAAACAACGATACAACTGTGTATGTAAAACGTGAAAACGAGATATTCCGCAACTTTAAGAAACTTCTTGTAGAGAATTATCGCAAACATCACTCCATAGGTTTTTATGCCGACAGTCTGAACATCACGACCACCTATCTGTCGCAGAGTAAACGCATCAATTTTTTTCTTTAATATAATTTAGTTTTTTAAATACTTATATCACCTTGATTATCAACATTTTAAATTTGCGTATATCTATATTTTTTACTATCTTTACAAT
>NZ_DXVR01000087.1:7539-11974 GCF_019417265.1 Bacteroides sp. | reverse complement strand
TAATACTTGCTGAGAAGTTACACTTTCTATCATTAATGTAACAATTCTGATAGAAAAAATAATCAAAGGTAATGATGCTGCGGTATATTTACTTCCCGCAAAAAGTATGACAATGTCTTTGCTAATAAGAGAAAGCCCTATAACTAATGGAATACTGAGCATCATATTAGTTGTATACAATTTATTTAAGTAGTCAGTGTATAAATTTTCATCTTTACCTAAATAATAGGACAAACGAGGTAATGAAACATATGTTAATGTAGCCAACAAAACTCTTATAATTTCCATTATGCGTTGACTGACAGAATAATAGGCAACATTATCAGAAGTAGTATATGTACCAAGCATTATTCTATCTAATACAGTATACAGCATTCCGCTATTCTCCAACAGGAGGATAAAGAAAAGAAAAGGAAGCACTTTCTTTATCATCGCCCAGTCGAATGAAAAAGAAAAAACACTGAACTTTGTATATTTCCGGGAGTAGAAGAAACTTATTATATAATTGAGGAAATTCGAGATGGTTACCATCAATGCATATATCCATATATCTTCCGAACTTTTTATAAATATGAATATACACACCACATATATCAGTCTTATGATGGCTGTTTTTATGGCTATGAACCGGAAATCTTCAAAAGCCTCGTTTATCCATTCTGTGTTGAAAAAATTCGATATAAGGTTCAGGCTTAAGATAATAAGCAAAGTGAACATCGAGGAATTGTCATGGAATGCAAAATATGAGAATGCCGCGAAGATAAGAAAGCATATCAGGTTACTTATGATTCCGATGGAGAATAATGCAGAATATGTCTTTCGTACATACTCCTGGTCATCTCTGTTCCTGCTCAGTTCTCTGATCCCATATGTCACTATGCCTAATAGTCCAAACAGGTTGAAATATGAATAAATTGTATTGGCATAGTCATATTCTCCCATGGCTGATGGTGAAAGAACTCTATAAATATATGGAGTTACTATTATAGGTATCACCATGTTGAAAATATTCAACAGGCCTTTGTACAATGAATTTTTTACTATAGATGGTTGTGACATTCCTATCTTTGTATTTCTATTAATATTTCCTTAGATATACACCGCTCCCTTCAAAATATTCTGCTTTAATGTGTTTCTTAGTGAGCTTCTGAAATTAGTCCACTCAATTCCGTATCGTCTGCTCTATATTGCTTCTCTTTCAAGTACTTTACAATATAGCTAATTTCTTGAAGGTTGAAGTTCTCTTCAGGTATGATGAAACTGTCATTCATAATCTTACTCCAAATACATTTCGTAGTTGAAAAACAAATCTATCCCTGCATTATATACCTCGTTCAGTTCCTCATCCGTAAGACGTCTGATAACGGTTTTGCCTTCCTTCAGGTCTGTCAGATATACTGCAACTGTCACAATATTTTCTTGAACTTCCTTTTAACCATCTTTGAGTTCCTAAGGCAATCTAACAGGTCATAAAAGATTTCTTGTTTTAATTTTCCTTGGGCCGAAACTTTTATCTGGTTGTTGGACATTTGCTCTTTGAAAATTTTTGATGGATATGTGTCAATGTCTGCTCCATAAATAAATGTGTTGACCTTAAAACAATAGCCATTGGTTGTAACGGGAGTATCGGCCAAAAATGCATATACATTTACTGCTCTGTCAGGAAGTTCGGTGCATCCTGAAGTTATTGCAACATCGCTTGGTATATGATCTTTAGAAGTTGGCAGTGTTGCCAATATGACCTCATCATTTATATCATTCTTCAGAACAATAAAAAATTTAGGTTTCGGGGTAGCTCCATTCTTAAATAGAAATGGATCGAAATACAACAAATTACCTTCTTCAAACATAGGTCTTCATTATATTGGCGGTCTGTCGTATATCTAAGCTTTCTCTATAAGCTTCAGCTGCTTTTCCGGACAAAAGGTCTGAAAAGTCTATCTGATAATCCGAGTTATTACACTCCCTTTTCTCGAAAGGCTCTATCAGATTATGCGCTTCTGCCACTTTGTGCCACAATGTTCCTTGTTTGTGTGTCTCATTCACAAGTTGGCCGGCTGTCAGCGAACCATATCTTGAAATTATATTGTCCATCATTTCTATTTCACAGTCGGAAAACTCGTCGTCGCAGAATTCGGCTTTAGCTTTTATATAAGTTATCTTACCATCGGCTGTCTGTTCTGTTGTAACATAATCTTTCAACAGATATGGACCGTCGCTTAAATCTATAAAAACGTCTTTAGATACCGGGCCTGCCTGCCACACTTCGTATGGTAAACCTAAAAATGGGACATGATAATGCAAAACCATCTCTTCTTCCATAAGATAAAGAAGTTTCAGCAATTTTGTCTTGCTCAGTTGTGTGGTATTGTTGGCAATGTATATAATCGCATTTCCCAACTTACTTTTAGTATCTTCGGAAAATTTGCACATATTTTTTACAGAATAGTTTTAAATCCTTACCCTCCGGGTATGCTTCGCGGCTACCCCCACATCCCTCCTCTTCCGGTTCAGATGTACAAGATAGTCCGCATTCAGACCAAAATTATTTTTCAGAGATTATAGGCAAGTCATCCTTTATTGCTTCCATAAGATTTATAGGGGGAAGTATTGTGCCTGCCAACAATGTACCTTCTGATTTTGCATGGATGATACCACGCGCAGTTCCGGTTACTATAGTAGCCATATAACGCAAAAAATCTACAGGCACTTTTTTTAATTGTTTAAGTTCTGATGTTCCTTCAGGGCTTATATCGAACGTACATTGAATTTCTGAAGTCATCAAAACATTCTCATCCTGTAAATATTCAAAATTCGAAATACACCGGATACTGTCTAATCTTTCATTATATCCGAATGAAAATGATGTCTGTACGGTTATTTCTCTGCCGTTGATGAATCTTTCCTGGAATAAAGCAAACTGAGTAGTTTTTATTCCGCTAATCCTGTATGGTATTGTTGCCATCTTATGCTGCGTCTTCTATTATGATGTTTGACAATGAGAATGTTGAAAACGGACACTTGTCGGAAAGAACCATAGTGTTTTTATACGATTGTGTTTCATTCTGGATATACTCATCAATATCCGTAAAACAGAATTCCGGAATTTTTCCTATAGCTAATGACAGTTGTATAAACTTACTTAATTTATGGTCAAAATCCCCTGACAATAGCTGGGTGATATACCCCTTAGAACAACCTAAATATTCGGCCAACTGAGTCTTATTGAAATTGTTTTCTTTCATAAAAGCCTCAATCTGACGATATAATTCCATTTGGATTGACGCTGTCCAGTACTCCGGACTTTTCAATAATTCTTTTCTGTCCATTTGATTATCCTTTTGTTGATTCTATATATTCTTTTTTTTATTCTTCTGAAAATAGCTGTGTCATTGTCTTGGTTGGCTTTAGTCCCTCCCAAGATTACAAGTTTGCCTTCATCTATCACTATTCCATAGACTCTTAAATGTTTGCTCTTGAACTCAAACTCCCTATACCCTCCTTTGGCTTTATCATAAAAATGGAATTTGGTTTGTGGCAAGGATCTCAGATTTGCCACCTGATCCATATATGCGTATATAGTTCTTAGTTCCGGTTTATAAGCTTCTTCCAAATCATTCTCGAAATCATCAATCTGGCATATGCCATCTTTAATGAGTTTGTAGAATTTCTGTTTTCCATTTACCGCATCTATGTTTCTGATTTCAAAGTTAGGCATAAAAGTTTAGCTATAACTAAAATGTCGGTTGCTTTTGTATTTTTTTACCATATTCCTTACCCTCCGGGTACGCTTCGCGGCTACCTCCCACATCCTTCCTCTTCCGGTTCAGATGTACAAGATAGTCCGCATTCAGGCCAAAATTATCTACAAAAGTAAGTTTTATTCCCGATATAGCCAACTTAAACAGGGGTTTTCTGCTGTCAGGCATGATAATTCACAGGGAATTTACCATTGTATAAAAAACATGGTTTTCATACGGGATAAACTGTTTATGTCTATGAACAAATCCTTTTTGTAGCTTTGTTACATATTGTAAATGCATATTTTATGAATTCACTGCAGTATGGTTATGAAATGTGTGTGGATTTAATATATTTTAAGCATATTATCTTTGCGCTTTGTGAAAATAATAATGCCAAGAGGGAAAACATGATATTGATTTTCCCTCTTGGCGTTGTCTGTGGTACATGTGGTCATTGATATTCTATTTCAGGAAACTTTTCAGGAGTTCGCTATCCAAATTGAATCTTTCTGCGATTATTTCTGGTGGGATTCCTTGTTCGTATAGCATTTTAGCCATATCTTTTATAACGAGCATCTTCTCGTTTAGTTCCTGATTCTTCTCGTTTAGTTTCTGGTTCTTCTCGTTAATTTCCTGATTCTTCTCGTTAATTTCCTGATTCTTCTCGTTAATTTCCTGATTCTTCTCGTTAA
>NZ_DXVR01000087.1:0-7439 GCF_019417265.1 Bacteroides sp. | reverse complement strand
TTTCCTGATTCTTCTTTTCCAGTTCCTTTTCTTTCATCATAATGGTTGTATCTCTGTCCTCTATTTCTGAAAGGATTTCGTCTTCCACTTCCATTGCACGTTTTACTTCCGGTGAACCACCTGCCATAATCAACCTGTTTATTACGAAGAATTCATCACCTTTAAATAAACTTTCATCTACTTCCAGATAGTGTTCGTTTCCCTTTACACAGTATTCCTGGTCGAAGACTTGTAAAAGTCGCTCCAGTTTGTTCCTGAGTCTTCCTTTCAGATATGGTATCTGCACTATTATACTGTCGTGCGTAAGACTTTCCACAAACGGGTCAGGCACACCGTTGACTATCGGATTTGAGTCGTAGTCCAGATAGTTGCGCTTCACATATACCACAGGTTCCTCCAGGTCGCCTAATTTGTGCCCCAAGATATAGATAGACACCATGGGATAGGCGAATCCTCCGGGGTTGGCATCTTTCGAAGGGACATTTCTTTTGTCGCCATACTGTGATGCCAGATACTGTCTGAATCTCAGTGTCTCGGTCACAAGCCATGTCTTCTGAAGCTCGATAAGGACGATACTCTCACTGCCGTCATCGTTCCTCACTTTGGCATTGAAGTCAAGCCTGAACATCGAAATGTTTCTTTTTGTCAGACCGGCATACTCGTGTTGTTTCATTTCCACGGCTACGATATTCTTTTTCAGCAGAGCCGAAAGAAGTATCTTTGCCACACGCTCATCGTCCATCATGAACTTGAACACTGAATCATAAATTGGATTTGCAATATAAGCCATAGTAAAAAATAATTGGTTCTAAAATTTTACCACCCATCTCTCCACATTCCTCTTCTCGTTGCTGAAGTTCACTCCAAGCTTCACCAATTTCCTTCCGTCACATTCGAACGGCAGCGGATAGTCCTTGCTCTCAATCTGTTGCATAGCTTCCTCGGCTGTACCGTCCAGCTTGAATTCCATCACGTAGATGTAGTCATGCGTTTTCACCACCATGTCGATTCTTCCTTCCGAGGTGTGATACTCTGCCTGTGTATAGAATCCTAACAGCTTGAAGAGTATGAACATCACGTTCTGGTAGTGCAGCTCCAGGTCGCGTACAAGCTCGTATGGCGTGTCGGCAAAGAAACTTTGGAGGCGTTTCATGAAGGCGTCGGTATCGCCTGTGCGTATCTCTCTCACGAAATTCATGATTTCAAATTTAGACTCGGAATTGTTCATACCGGTGTAATTCGGCAACAGAGATTCCACAAACCCCTCCTCCACTTCTTTGTTCGGAAATCCGAGGGAGTAAATCCCGAACTCCCTGTCGTAGCCCTTGATGGTGAGATATCCGCTCTGATACAGTATCGACACCGGATCTTTCTTTATCGTTTCCAGGCCGCTCAGCGAGTCGACAGATGCGTACTCATTGGTCAGTTTCTTAAGGTCGTATTTGCAGCTCTTCATCAGCTCGACCAGGAATGTCGGCGTTCCGGTTGCAAACCAGTATCTGTCAAACTTCCTGTTCGCAAATGTATTCAGTATGCTGAACGGATTGTAAATATCCACGCATTCCTCGTTGAAATGATATCCGTCGTACTTTTCCTTCAGCTCTGCCTTCGTTTCCTCTTCCGTCATATTGTTGGCTTTGCCGAGCGCGCGTATATCTTCTTCGAACACCGAATGAAGCTCCTCTTCCGTAATTCCGCATATGCTTTCATATGCCTTGAGCATTGATATATCCCTAAGATTGTTAAGGTCGCTGAACACGCTCACCTTTCCGAACTTGGTCACTCCCGTAAGCAGTGCGAACTTGATATATCTGTCCATGGATTTCAGTGCCCCGTAGAAAGCCTTCAGGGTGTTTCTGTAGTCATCCTGCAGAGCCTCGTTTCCGATGGCCTGCAGCAGCGGCTTGTCATATTCGTCCACTAATATAACGACCTGCTTTCCTGTCTTCTCGAACGCATTCCTTATCACGTACATAAATCTTTCCTCCGACGACCTGTCTTTCTTTTCGTCGCCATATTCAGCCTCCCATATCTCCAAATGCATGTTCAGTATGGCTTCAAGGGAAGATTTATTTTCATATTTCTTTGTATTCAGGTCCAGATGCAGCACAGGATATTCCGCCCACTCCGTTTCCAGCTCCATGATTCTCAGCCCCTCGAAAAACTCCTTCCTGCCCCGGAAATATACTTCAAGGGTAGAGATAAGCAGACTCTTTCCGAACCTGCGCGGACGGCTCAGGAAGTAATATGAACCTTCTTTTACCATCTTGTAAATCAGATCCGTCTTGTCTACATAAACATAATTGCCTTTACGCAGCTTCTCAAAATCCTGTATTCCTATCGGGTATTCCATGTAATTCGATTAAAAATTAATAATTAAAAATTAATGCTTACCACCCATCTCTCCACATTCCTCTTCTCGTTGCTGAAGTTCACTCCAAGCTTCACCAATTTCCTTCCGTCACATTCGAACGGCAGCTGATAGTCCTTGCTCTCAATCTGTCGCATAGAAAGGCAGTATGAAGTTTATGAACCCCTTCTCCACCTCCTTGTTGGGATATCCAAGGAGATAAGTTTCAAACACCTTGTCATACCCCTTGATGGTGAGATAACCGCTTTGGTATATCACCGGAATAGGATTATGTGATGTCGTATCAATGCTTTCCAGCATTTTTCCGTCTATCTCAATACCGTCAAGTTCCTCTATGCTTGATTTATTCTTTTTAAGCAGTTTCACAAGATATGTCGGCGTTCCGGTTTCGAACCAGTAATTTCCGAACTTCCTGTTCGCGAATGTATTCAGTATGCTGAACGGATTGTAAATATCCACGCATTCCTCGTTGAAATGATATCCGTCGTATTTTTCCTTCAGCTCTGCCTTCGTTTCCTCTTCCGTCATATTGTTGGCCTTGCCGAACCTGCGCGGACGGCTCAGGAAGTAATATTTGCCTTCCTCCACCAGCTTGTATATCAGATCCGTCTTGTCTACATACACACAGCGGTTTTTACGTAATTCTTCAAAATCCTGTATTCCTATCGGGTATTCCATACGTCGTGAGTTTTTAAGTTTATAAGTTTTTAAGTTGACAAGGGAACGAGTTGACAAGTTGACATGGTTGACGTCCGGATGGAGAGCCTTGTCGACTCGTAACTGAAGCCTTGTCACCTGAAGCAAAGCCTTGTCACACTTTCTCCTACAAAAATACATCTTTTTTATTAAAAGCACAACAATACCCATGCTTTTCTGATGTGTTACAAAGCCGTTTCATATGTGTTAAAGACTTTTTACGCGTAAAACTGCCGCTTTGCGTTTTACTCTTCTACAAAAAACGCTCAAAAAGCATGAAAATAGGCTGTTTAAGGCTATTAAAGGGATAAAACATTTTGCTTTGTCGAATAAATACGGTACTTTTGTATTCACTTGCTTTGGCAAGATGAGAAACGAGTGAATTTAATATAATTTAAAACTTTTATGGCTAACATCTATATTTTAATTGGAGCCTTCTTGATTTCCATTCTTCTTGGAAGGGTTATTATCCCGAATATACTTATTATATCCATCAGAAAGAAGCTTTTCGACCAGCCTGATACCCGTAAGGTACATAACCGTCCTATTCCTCGTCTTGGCGGATTTACATTCTTTCCGGTTATAGTATTTTCTTTTGCTGTTTTTACAGCTCTCAGAGTGATGCTTAATGAGATAGCCTATGACGTGTTCACCCCTCAGATGGCATGCGAATTTCTCTTCCTTATCGCCGGACTTACACTGCTGTATATTATAGGTATTGCCGACGACCTTGTGGGAGTGAGATACAGAAAGAAATTCATTGTACAGATTATCTCGGCCGCCCTTTTCCCTATAGCCGGACTGTATGTCAACCATTTCTACGGGCTTTTCGGCATCGGTGCCGTCACTCCATACATTGGAATACCGCTCACCATACTGCTTGTGGTTTTCATCACAAATGCCATAAACCTTATCGATGGTATCGACGGTCTTGCCTCAGGACTCAGCATGGTGGCATTGGTCATCTTCGGAGTTATCTTTATCCATTATGAACTGTGGAACTTCGCCATCCTCGCATTCATCTGTGTGGGAGTAATCATACCGTTCTTTGCATACAACGTGTTCGGGAATGCCGACAAGGGGCGAAAAATCTTCATGGGCGATACCGGCAGTCTTACATTGGGATATATCATAAGCTTCTTCGTGATAAAATACTGCATGTACGTGCCGGGCGAGGATATGCAGGCCTACGGTTCGCCTATAGTGGTAGCCTTCAGCTTACTGCTCGTGCCTTGCCTTGATGTTGTCAGGGTGGTGCTGAAACGTGCCCGTCTGGGACATCCTCTTTTCCTGCCCGATAAGAATCATATACACCATAAGTTTCTCGATATGGGATTCACGCCGCGCCGTGCCCTCATCACCATACAAATCATGTCGGCAGCCTTCTGTGCATTCTCGTTCGTGGCTGTCAGATACATGGACAATACCCTGGTCTTCGTCATCGACATTGTGGTGTGGACATTGCTCAACATATGGTTTAACAAAATCATCAACAAAAGACTATACGGCAAATGAAACTGAACAGACTTTTTATTTCCCTTTTCGTGGCTGCTCCTCTGTTTGCCATGGGGCAGAAGAACTACAATCTCAGCTACAGAATAGGGACTGAAGTGACTTTCTCCAACGGGGAGCACTCGCCTTACCTGCTCACAGCCAACAGATTCGGATTGGGTGGAGCTGAAAAAAATAATTTCTACCTTCGCGCCGGTGCCGACTGGAACAAATCCTATCGTCACGGATGGAATATTGCTTTAGGGCTCGACCTTGCCGCCGGCTGCAAAACGCCCGAGGACTTCTGGATACATCAGGCTTATTTCGATGTTTCCTGGAAGATGCTCACATTGAGTATGGGAAGCAAGGAAAGGGTAAATTCCCCTCTCGAAAAGAACGTAGACCTTACCTCAGGATGGATGACTGAAGGTATCAATACCCGTCCCATTCCGCAGGTACGTGCTGAGATACGCGATTTCTACAGCATTCCTTTCACCGGCCACTGGCTGGCTGTCAAGGGTCACCTCGCCTATGGGGCATTTGTAGACGGAAACTGGCAGAAGGAATTCAGTACAACGGGACAGATATATGTGCGTGATGTCAAATACCACAGCAAGGCTCTTATGTTTCGTGTAGGAAAGAAGGAAACTTTCCCACTGGAATTTGAACTTGGACTGCATATGGCCACACAATTCTGCGGCGACCAGATGAAAAAGACAGAAGATGGAAACGACGAGCTGCTGATGGATATGCCGGACGGATTCAGTAATTATATCAACGCTTTGATACCTTCGGCCGGAGGCAGCGACGCTACATGGGGCGAACAGGTCAATATTGAAGGAAACATGCTTGGAAGCTGGAATGTTGCGTTGAATTACTATCTCAACGACTGGAAGTTCCGCCTTTACCTCGACCATTATTTCGAGGATAAGTCGCAGATGTTCTGGAGTTACGGACGCTGGAAAGACGGTCAGATAGGTTTGCAGGTGGATTTCCCGAAAAACAGATGGATTAGTTCCTTTGTATGGGAAGGCATATGTACAAAAGACCAGACAGGACCGTTGCTTTACGAAGGATACGTAGGCTCGTTCGGAGGGCTGAAAACTACAGGAAACGACAATTATTTCAACCATTACATCTATCAGGCATGGCAATACTACGGTATGGGTATGGGAGCTCCGCTGCTGCCCGGACCTGCCTTTATCAAGGGAGGAGGTATCACTTTCAGAAGCAACAGAATGAAAGGACAGCATATCGGACTTCAGGGCACTCCCATACCGGGCCTTGACTGGCGTCTGCTGGCGTCGTTCACACGTCATTGGGGTACATACGCAAGACCTTTTGACTCTGTGAAACATCAGTTCTACGGCATGGCGGAAGTGAAATATACGCCGAAACGTTTCTCGAAGCTTACGTTTAAGGCCGCTCTCGGAGTGGACAACGGAGATTACATAGGAAACAGTGTGGGAGGAACGGTTGGAGTACAGATGAGAATTGGGAATAATTAACAACTAAGAACTAAAAAATGAAACATTTTCTTATAACAATAATAATAATGTCTGCCCTATTGGCAGGATGTTCCAGGGCACCGATAAGACCGGACGTGGAAGGCTTCTGGAAATTGAAACGTTTCACATTGGTGGAAACCGGCGAAACGGTGGAATGCAGCAACCTCTATTACAGCATCACGAATGTAGTGACACAGGTGGCCGAACGTGAGGGCAGCAATGGTTATGGCTCGTATGTGTCACGTACAGAATACCGTGACAATGAGACCAAGCTGGTGCTGAGAGATTTCAAGGTCAGCGGTGGTCTTACGGCAGATACAGGCGAGGATGCCCCTGTGGAAGACCTTCGCCATTATGGAATAAACTCTCAGGAAGAAACAGTGTTCGAAATAGCCGAGTGCAAGAGAGGCAAAATGATACTCCGTTCCGACTATGCCGAGATCAGACTTGAGAAATTTTAAAATATATCCATAAAAAGAAGTCAGGAAGATACAAGGCTCGCCCTTGTCCTCCTGACTTCTTTTTTTTACATCTCTGTCCTGACGTCAAAGCAAGGACATTCTTTCACCCATTCTTCCGGTTCTATCGTGCCGTTGCCGTTGAGGTCCGGGCTGAAATCACGGTGTCCCGCCACGGTGACAATCGGGAACTCCCTTTTCAGCATCTCCACCAGGACTCCCATCGCCTTCTTCTGTTGCGGAGTCCTTGTGTCGGCAGGGCTGCCCTTGGCGTCCAGTCCACCCTCGTAGCAGATACCTATGCTGCCCTCGTTGTGACCTTTGCAGTGCGCACCCACCCTTTCCACAGGCCTCATGTCGCATATCTCACCGTTTCGGCGTATATAAAAATGATAACCGCAACCGTTGAATCCTCTCTTGCGATGCATCCTGCTGAGTTCCGCCGGCTCCAGCATCTTGTTTGCCGGAGTAGCAGAACAGTGAATGATTATCGTGTCAACATGCCGCATTGCCCCCTCCGTCCTTCTTGTTGGCAAAACCACCGGTAAGAAAACAAATCAGGCACTTCAGTACCCGGATGATAATTCTCCTCATTTTAATCATAATTTTTTCTCCTTTCTTTAATTAAGTTTATAATTCACCTTCGCCACGTTGCGCCGACCATTCCCGTGGGCCCTCCGTTCCTGCAACGGCCATCCCGTAGCTTTCATCCGCAAAGGTAGAAAGGACAAAAAACATGCGGACAGGATTTGTCCGCATTGAGCCTTTTAGATTAAAAAATATTCTGTATTGATATTGTCACGCAGAATCACGATATTGTAAGGGAACAAGTTGACGATGTAAGAGTGGTTCTTAATTCTTAATTAAAAACAAACTCCTCTATCGTCCCCGTTTCCGACGAGAACACCGCCCCTA
>NZ_DXVR01000086.1:10072-12293 GCF_019417265.1 Bacteroides sp. | reverse complement strand
GTTTATCAGTGAGGTTGGTTGAATATTGTTCCATAACTTAATGTTTTAGTAACCACTAGGTTTTAAATAATATATCGGTTAATTAACTGATATTCAATATGATATATAATTATATAGTAATTGTTTTAATTCATTTTTAAACAGTTTCTTAATGTCTGAAACGATTGTTGACTTGAATTTTCTTGAGGCTGGAGTTCAATGTTTCCCAATGTATCACTATGAGGAACGTAAAATTGAGAGTAAAACTTTGTTTGATGATGCCGAGGACACCATTCAGAATAATTATATTCGTCGTGATGCCATCTCCGATTTCATTTCAGAACGTTGTCGCAAAGCCTACGGTCCACATGTGAGTAAAGAAGATATTTTTTACTATGTTTACGGCATTCTGCACAGCACGGAATATCGCACCGCCTTTGCCGCCGACCTTAAAAAGATGTTGCCCCGTATTCCATTAGTGGATGAAGCCCTTGATTTTTGGAGTTTTAGCAAAGCAGGAAGAAACTTAGCGGAATTGCATTTGAACTATGAGAATCGTCCTTCGGCAACCGGAGTCATTGTGACCTATAATACCATTCCGCAGAGCGAAATAGAAAAAGTAATGCAATCAGGCGAGATGGAGACAATCAATTATCAAGTTGAAAAGATGCGCTTTCCCTCCAAAACGGATAAAAGCAAAATTATATACAACAGCCAGATAACGATTGAAAATATACCAGCCACAGCTTATGAATACATAGTAAATGGCAAAAGTGCTATCGAATGGATTATGGAGCGTTATGCCGTCATCACTCACAAAGATAGCGGCATCACTAATAATCCTAATGACTGGGCAACGGAACATGACAATCCCCGCTATATATTGGATTTGCTCCTCAGCGTTATTTTATTAAGTATAGAGATGATGGAGATAGTGAATGGATTACCGAAATTAACCTTTTAAATATGGCAAAAGAACGTTCAGCAATAGCAACAATCAAAGGATATTATTATCAATTTGACTATTTTATCCTTCAGTTACTAAAATGCAATAATGAAACTGATTCCATTTGTATTGAAGGCATCGAGGATGTTGATTTAAAAACAGTTGATGAAAGTACTGCTATTCAATGCAAATATTATGCAGGAACAGAATATAATCATTCTGTTATAGCTCAACCATTGCGATATATGTTAGATCATTATCTATCAAAAGCTAATAATGGTATAAAATATAAGATTTATGGGTATTACAAATCAGGTCAAGATAAACTTATATTACCTATTAATATAGAATTTTTTAAAAGTAACTTTATAAGTCTAAAAGCATTTAAAGGTCTTTCGATAGAAGATAAACAAATAATATCATTTTTATCAAATTTGGAGATAGATATTGCAGCAAGAGAGTTTGAACAGCAAGAGACTGATATTTTTAATGAACTAAAAAGACTCTTTAGCTGTAATGATTTTGAAGCAGAATACTTTTATTACAATAATTCATTAAGAATAGTAAAAGAATTATCGATAAATCCGGATATTTCTCAAAGAAGAATAACAAAACGTGAATTTATTGATAAAATCAATAGTAAGGATATATTTTTCAACCAGTGGTTCTTGATAAAAAAAAGCATCAAAGAATATTGCTTAATGATTAAAAGAGAATATTTTTCTCCTTTAAATTTATCTCCTTTTGAACGTTTTTTTGTTATAGAGTGCGACTCGATAATTTCTGATACAGAAATAAAATCTTTACTAATCCAAATTGGAAATAAATATTCAAAAATAGAAGCAAAAAATCCAAGTCCATTCTGCCCTTATGTATATCTATATGGTTTACCTGAGAATAGATTGAAAAATATTTTAAAAAGTTTACATGATGACAACTTTATTTTTATAGATGGCTACGATTATAAAGATGCTGAATTTTCAGTCAATTCAATTGTTAAAAAGGCTACTTGTTACAATGGATTAAAACTTAAAATCTTGTACAATAAGGAAGATTTAGATTCTGTAATAGATAGTATACAAAAGACTCGAAAGATTTATCAATTTTATACAAGAATACCTTTTTATGAAAATACGAACCATGAACATATCAAGATATTAGTTGAACAAACAATTCATATCAATAAAATAATATAATTATTATGGTAGAACAAGAAAAAATTAATGCAGAAGTAATATCTGTATTTCCCAATAAAGTAAAAATATCAGTAGATAAATTAGAAGATTTCTGTTTAGC
>NZ_DXVR01000086.1:0-10062 GCF_019417265.1 Bacteroides sp. | reverse complement strand
AAGTTGGTTCATATTTAAGAATCGCAGACAATGATAATGCTGTGTTAATTGCCATTATTGAGAACTTTTCCATTGAAGTTGGAGCAGATAAGGAAGGAAATGCAACAAGAAAGTATATTCTTGAAGCTAATCCCTTAGGATTGATTCGTGGTGACAAGTTTGAGCGTGGTGGAGATACAATAGCTATTCCACCTAAAAAAGTTGAGCCTGCTAAGAAAGAAGAAATTTCTAAAATTTATGAAGAATCTCTTGAGGCAAAAGACAAGTTCACTTTCTCTAAACTTTCTACAAATAAAGATATTTCGGTTCCTGTAAATGGTAATAAGTTTTTCAATAAGCATATTGCCATCGTAGGATCAACAGGTTCAGGGAAATCCCATACTGTAGCGAAACTAATTCAAAGTGCTACACATGAAAAAACAGGAGAATATTCTGGTTTGAATAATTCTCATATTATAATATTTGATATTCATTCAGAATACAAATCAGCATTTCCAGATGCAAACTTTATTGATATCAATAATCTTATACTCCCATATTGGCTTCTTAATGGGGATGAATTGGAAGAGCTTTTTTTAGAATCAGGAGATTTTAATAATTACAATCAGGCTTCTTTGTTACAAAAAGTGATAACTGAAAACAAGAAAAAATATAATTCAGAACTAGAAAATATATCTTTTGATACACCCGTGAAATTTATTTTAAATGAAGTAATCACTTGTTTGTCAAATCTTTCTAGAGAAACGAAGGATTATAAAAAGACAAATGAAATAGCAATAAAAGAAGCGCATCAGTGTTTTAATGATGAGTCAGCTAAAATTAATCATTACTTTACGAAAATATATACATTTGAAGAGCCAAAGAGCCAAAATTATTCAAAGGGTACGTACGCAGACGGAAGCATTGACAAATTTATCTCTAGAATAAAAAGTAAAGTTAATGATAAAAGATTAAATTTTCTTTTAGGTGAAATCACAGAAGACGTTACATTCGAAGATACTTTAAAGCATTTAATTGCTTATGAGGAAACAAAACATTCCAATATCACAATTATAGACTTAAGTGGGGTTCCATTTGATGTGTTAAGTATTACCGTTTCTTTGATTTCAAGGATAATATTTGAATATGGTTATTTTTATAAACGACTAAGATGCTCAAAGAATGGTGAGGAAAGAATTAATAACGATGTCCCTATCTTACTTGTGTATGAAGAAGCTCACAAATATGTTCCCAATAGTGATTTGGCAAAATATCGGTCATCTAAACACTCCATTGAAAGAATAGCAAAAGAGGGACGTAAATATGGTGTATCTTTACTCTTAGCTAGTCAGAGACCTTCTGAAATATCAGAAACAATATTTTCTCAGTGTAACAATTTTTTAGCCATGCGATTAACAAATCCAAACGATCAAAATTATGTAAAGAGACTGTTGCCGGATACACTTGGAAATCTTATTGATAAAATGCCGACACTCAAAGCCGGAGAGTGTATATTAATAGGTGAATCAGTTATACTACCTTCAATAGTTCAAATAGATCGTTGTAGCCCAGAACCATCGTCAAATGATATCCCTTATTGGAAATTATGGAAAGAGGAATGGAAAGATCTCAAAATAGATGAGATAAAAAAAGAATGGTATAAATAATAATAAATGAAAATAATCCATACCGCAGATTGGCATTTAGGGCAAACGTTTTTTGAATATGACCGTAAAGGTGAACATACTCTATTTTTGACGTGGCTTCGAGAGCAAGTGAAAGTTCACGAGGTGGATGGGTTGTTTATTGCCGGAGATTTGTTTGATATCCCAAACCTATCGGCTGAAAGGAGTGCAAGTGATGTACAGAGAACTTTTTGATATACTACCTATGCCGGACAAAAGTAAACCTTTCATTGTAATGTGGTATTTGCAGGCTACGTGTTCGAAGATTTTGGAAAAGAACCGTGCCGAACGCACTATTATCGGAAGGTTAGAGTGTTTTTCGTCTGAAGTATTCGACGAAAAGATTGCATACACGGCACTCGGACATTTGCACCGTACCCAAAGGGTGTTAAGGCATGAGAATGCCCGATATGCTGGTGCTCCGTTACCGATGTTATTTGTTGAAAAAAATAACAAAGAAGGTGTTACTGAAGAAAATATAATAGATTAGCATTGAAAAGATTCATGATATGGCAAAAGAAATAAGAATAAATGATAACGAGTACGCTCAAATATTGCAGCAGGCGGTTTCTGAGATTCAAACTGCTCGCACGACCGTTGCTCGGCAAGTAAACACTACCGTCAATTCTGTATATTGGAATATCGGGAAGTTACTCTTTGATAGAAATTTAGAGAGTGGATATGGTAGTGGCGTGGTTAAACGATTGTCAGTGGACTTGAAAGAACAGTTTCCGGATATGGGATTGTCTCCTCGTAACCTTTGGAATATGAAACGCCTATACGAGCGTTATTATCAAGAAGATACAAAACTGCTACAAGCTGTGGCAGTTTTACCTTGGGGACATAATTTACTACTGTTGGATAAGTCGTTGTCAGCTAATGAAGCCTTATTCTACGCAGAAGAGTGCTTGCAAAAAGGTTGGTCGAGAGATATGCTGCTCAATGCAATAAAGATGAATACCTACGCAGCCCGTCAGACGAAAATCAAAACGAATAACTTTGATGCCGTACTGCCGATGGCGCATGCCGACTATGCTAATGAAGTATTTAAAAGTTCGTACAACTTAGGATTCCTTAGAATAACAGAGCCTGTTAAGGAGTTGGAACTGGAGAAGCGATTAGTATCTAAAATCAAGTCGTTTATACTGGAGTTGGGCAAAGGTTTTTCTTTTATCGGAAACCAATATCGTCTGGAGTATAACAATAAGGAATATGCAGTGGATATGCTCTTTTTTCACAGAGGTTTGAGGTCGCTCGTTGCGATTGAATTGAAGCTCGGGGCCTTCAAGGCAGAGTATGTAGGCAAGATGAATCTCTACCTTTCGCTGCTTGACCGCTTGGAAAAAGGAGAGAATGAGAACCCGTCAATCGGTATCATTCTTTGCGCCGACAAGGACCACTTGGATGTAGAGATTGCTTTGCAAGATATAAACAAGCCGATTGGGGTTGCCGAGTATCAACTGCTGCTGCCCAAAGACGAACTTCAGGCATTACTCATTCAAGAAATTAATTCCATCGAGGAGAGTGGTGATGTAAGCGAGGAGTAGCAACTTTTGTTTTGCTACTCCAAAAACTTTCCTACCTTTGCATTCGAGCTTTATTTCAGAATACCGTATTGGTGGTGAACAGGTGCGATTATTCGCAAGCTGAGGTAGAAGATTGGGCATCTACATTCGATGTTTGTTCACAAGGACTTCCAAAGTAAAGGTATCGTTACGATACTTTTAAACGATATAGAGCGGTATGCGATTACGGCTGGTATCACACGAGTTACATCGGAAGTGAGCCTAACCGCTCGCCTTTTCTTTGAAAAAAAAGATATATAGTAGAAGTGGAACGAAAACGCAAGGCTAATCAGCTTTGTCTTATTAATTTTTGGATGGCAAAAGAGCTTGATAAAGGTGAAAACTTATAAGATTTCAAGGCGAAAAAAAGTAAGTTAACTTTGCGGCCAAGTAAGTTGACTTAAATGATGAAGTAAGTTAACTTACTTTGGGATTGAAGCTTGCTTGTTTTGAATGCGTGTCTTTTATCTATTTTGAAGATATCCTTCTTGCTCATAGATACGACGGTAGCGGTGGATCATCGCTACGAGTGGTTTCAGCCGTTCGTCAATTACTTTCATCTCTTTAAAACGTTCGTACTGTAGGTTGTAAAGGAGGGTGTTTCCCGTTTGAAGACGCGTCTCGATGTCGGAAGGTATAAAGAAGCGGGCCTTAAGACCGAGATGAGTGAAGAATTCAGTGAGGAAAATGTGAATGCCGGCAAGATCGAAATCCCCAAAATGAAGATAGGGATTGGAAATGGCCCGCAACCATGTGCGAAGATCCGAACTCTGGGGATAACGAGAGACAAATAATACCTTGATATTTTTGAACAAATGCCTCATCTGCTCTATATGCTGGAAGTTTTCTCCATTCTCGATACCTACCACCGTAACATCATCCGCCAAGCGGAAATGCGTGAAATCTTCTATAAAGAGAGAGAGTCCCTGCGGAGGGTTGATTAGCAGCGGTTCTCCATACAGCGACGTTTCAATGGGCTGATAACTTTTAACGAGGAATCCGGTAAAACTACGGGTACTTTTCGCCTTAGAACGTGATGTAACTTCTACTTGTCTGGCACGGCTCACCGTTTCGCCACTCTCCATTACCTTGATCCACTCATCCAGCGAGACTTGTATCCCATATCGCTGTGCTAAATAGATAGATAACGCATTTGCGTCTCTCAGTTTGAATTTTCTTCTGCTACCATAGACTTGCTGCCAAATCAAATCCTCGGAGAGCAGTTCTTCTGCCATCTGTTTGGAAAGCCCGGAAGAGGGCACGCTCTCGCCTTGCATCATTTGCGACAGTTTACGGGCATCGCCCAAACGTAAATTCTGTTCTCTATCAATCATGGTTCCTAACATTAATTATCATATTTCAATAATGGCGTAACTTTGGTGTTGGCTCCACTGTCCTTACCCAACAAATATGTGTAGCGATAGCTCTCTACATTATAGGTAGTAGGTGAGGAGTTGATAAGCAAAATGTTGCGACTGTTGGCGAAGTCAAGGATACCCTTCACGTTGGTGGGGTGCAATTTCCCGATCTCATCCATCATGCAATGCAAACGAAACTCTCCAAACTTGTGTGAGGCTTTCTCTTTGAAGACATTGATGAGCATAATGTTCACCATGGCCTTTACCAGGATGTCCGTTCCATCCGAACCTACATTTGATATCTTTTCTACCCATCCCGTATCGTTGTCATTCTCCGTGATGCGGAACTCCAGTTTAAACGTATCGGTGAGCAGCAACCGCTTACGGGACGGTTCATTTTGCAATTCCTTCATGAGGTTGAGCAAATAGCGCACGGCCTGCCTGTTGATGACCTCGCGCAGATCCATTTGCGAGAAGAGGTCTACTTCACCCATATTGAATTCGTTCTCATCGCAAAATTTCTTTATTTCCTTGAGGAGTTGCATCAGTCGGTCGCTGCTGGGTTGTGCACGGAGTTCTATTTTGCGTATCACTCCCGCAAAGTTACGGCGCTCGAAATCCTTGTTGATATTGCCTATGGTACGATGTATCTCACCTTCATTCTGGGTAAGCTCGCCTACCGCTTTGGAGATGCGCTGAATGATGTGTGTATAGCGTTCGCTGATTTGTTTCTGAAAATCGAGGATCTTATTATTATCCACAAACTCGCAGAGGTTGGAGGCAAAATCCAGATAGTCTTCCTCCGTAGACAGATCGGTGCGGAAACTGAACGTGTTCTTGGCCGAGAAGTTGCTTTTAAACAGATTAACCATCCGTTTGAATTCTTCCAATTGTTTCATGCGGCCGGTGATATGGTCTTTCAACTCTTGCACCAACTCTGCGCAACTCTTCCAGGTCTGCCTCTCTTCGGTCACTACTACTTCGGGTGGGCAGAAAGTGGAGTCTTCGTGAAATTTGGCGGCCTGTGCCAAACCTTCCTCCAAGCTTCTCTTTGTTTCGATGCCCTTGCCTAATAAGGCTTGCTGATGTTTTTCTTGTATGTTCAGTTTCTCGCTACGCAAAGTGAAACGTTCTTCAAGCGTGGCCAATTCATCCTCAAGCATCTTCTTTCTACTGCGAAGTTGTGGTTCACGATCAAAAAGTTCCTCTTTGTCCTTTTGATAGCGGATGGTGTCGGGGAAATGTTTCTCGATGTAAGCCAGCTCTTTTTGAATCTGCAGGATGCGTGCGTCATATTTTCCGATGGCTGCCGTGTCGGCGCCTTTTCCGCTAAGCTCCGCTTGTTGGGAAGCCTCCAGTTCTTTACGGCGTTCCAGCGATTGCTGCTTGTGAAGTTTTATTTCTGTCTCGATACTGTTGCGGTAGTTATTCAGTTCCTGTTCCAGCCGGAGCTTCTTCTCTTTGTAACTTTTCTCGCATACCTTAAGACGATGCGCACGATCAGCCTTCAACTTCTTTATCTCTTCCTCGCAAAGCGCCAGTCGATGAGCCGTATCGTTCTGTTTCATCCGGATTTCAACCATACGCTGTTCACGCCAATCGTCCGTCTTCTTTTGCCATGAGGCGGATTGTGCCATGGCGTTCTTGATGAATGCGGGAAGCTGAAGTTGTTCGGATTCTTGCAGACGCTGTCGGTCTGTTATCTCACGCAAGCGCTTGTTGTATTGTTTCTTCAAAGCCTCCGTTTGCTCTGCCAATTCTTGGTGTAGCATATTGATCCGCTTGACGCACTGTGACAATGCTCCTTGGTATATGGCCAGTTCTGCTTTCAATTCCTCGGGGGTACGGAAATTGCGTTCCAATGCCGTAAGGTCTATTTGCACGCCATACAAGGAAGCCTCCCCTTGGTTGGTTACCTGCGGTGCCAAGTCATTGCGATAAAGTATTTTCTCTTCATCGGCTATTTTTCCGATCGTATCTTTCCATGCGGGTTTGTTCCTGTCCAGCCATTCGGCCAGCGAACCTTTGCGCCGTTCGATGAGCGACTCCAGCCGGGCTATTTGTTCCTCTATCTCTTGCTTCTCTTTTTGTGCGTTAGCGAGAGGCTGAGCCTGTGCCAACTCCAATTCCCGTAACTTCATTCCAGCCTCTTGACGCAGGCTTACAGCTTGCGTAGAGAGTTGCTGAATGGACATTTTCAACTCCTGCGCACGAGTATTCAGTTTGTTCAGTTCCTCGTCGGCTTTGGCATGTTCTTCTTTATAGGGAGCTTCGTGGGCTATCCGTAGCAACTCATTGTTTTGTTGCGATTTCTCCTCTCGTAGTTGCTGGAGTTTGTCTGCCGAGAGTTGCGATTTCTCCTCAAAACGCGTATATACCTCGTTCTCTTCATTGCGCCGTGTCTGCATCAAGCTCTCGTTCTGCTTATTTGTCGCATATTCCCTTTCGTTCACCAATGCGTGTTGCGCATTCTCAAAGGCTCGAAAGTCGGTATCTACCCGTTCTATAAGTGCGCTGTATTTGGCTATGACATCATCGTAGGCACGTGTGAGTTCCTGCCTCCGTTGCTGTTGGCGTGTTAATTCATCGGTAACCGCACTTTTCTGCTCTACCCTGCGAATTATTTCGGTAATGTTCATCTGCTCGTACTCCAGCTGTTTCTGCTTGGCACGTTTTAAGTCGGCATCAACCGAGCCTTTCTCTTTTATCAATTTGTCCCGTCCCTCTTGGTATTTCTTTGTCTCCTCACTTTGTAAGCGATGTACACGTTCCAGCTCGGTTTTGTGTCTGGATATTTCCTCGTCAATTAATGGGCGCTGCTTCAAGGCTGATTTCTCTGCATAGCATAATTCGGCACGTCCCTTGGCTATGTGGCTATCCATGTACAATA
This sequence comes from Bacteroides sp., assembly GCF_019417265.1. Classification (GTDB taxonomy): domain Bacteria; phylum Bacteroidota; class Bacteroidia; order Bacteroidales; family Bacteroidaceae; genus Phocaeicola. Next base: position 2,585 of record NZ_DXVR01000086.1, on the reverse strand, counting down.
AGTCGCGATAGCTTTGCATCACTTTCCCGGCTTGTCTTTGTACCGGCGACCCTCCGGGTTTTTCATTGTCCAGCCAAAGCGTAACGTCATTGTAATTCTGTTCGAAATCTTTCGTCTGGTTACGGTAGACATCAAGGTCTATATTCACCTCTTCCTCATTCATGGAGCGGATTATCGTGTCCTTGATGAAATCGGCATCCAGCTTGGAGTTGAGGAACACATTCTGTATGGTTCGGGGGATATTCTGATAATTGGGGCTTTCTACGATAGCGTATTTACGGAAACCTATGAGATCGGGACGACGATTGTTGCCGAAAATAATATCCCGGAACTCTTGATAAGAAACGACGATACGACTGATTTGCGTCTCTGTGCCAATGGCTTTGCGAATAGAGATCCAATCAGCACGAACCTCACGACGCTCGTTGACGAACCATGACGACTGATAGGGTGCGTCAATAAATCGATAAGCCACACGCCCTTGTTGCTTGAAAGCCATCACGCAATAAGGGCCGTTTTCACGCATCACCTCGTAGACGATGAATGAGTTGGCATAAGGAAGGTAGAACTCATCGTAGCTTCTTTTCTCTTTGGGTATGCCTAGCCTCAGCTTATCGGCGTTGTAAAAGAAAAGAATAGCCCGGAGCAGCGTACTCTTTCCTACACCCTGCGTACCAATGAAATGCACGTTTCCGTCCAGTTGAATCTCGGAATAAGGGATATGCGCACTATTCAGGAAAACTATTTTATTCAGGTATCTCATCTTGTCCCTCTTCTGTTATGTTAATACAATCTACCAACTCTTCTATATAATGAAAAGCCGTTAGTACCTTCCAAGTGCCTTCGTCCTCGTCTTCATACTCTATAAATCCCATAGTCTTTAACTCATTGATGAGCTTATCAACGATTTCCTCGAAACCTTTCTTGTCGCTAAAGAGTTCCTTGGCTTGCTCCTTCAGCTCGATTTCGGTACGTATTTGTGTCACTATGTCCGACTTGCTGAATACGAAACCGGGGCCGAAGGCTGAATTGTAGGTTTTCAAGAAGCAGAGATAATCTATCCAGCGAGCGGCGGCTTCGAGTTTACGATCTATATCCGCCTTGCTTTCTTTACGTGCGAAAAAGTAGTAGCCATTGCCGCTTTCAAGATAGAAACCTATGCCTTTATAATATTCATAATAGTCGGTCAACTCCTCTTCGATGGCATCGTAGTAGCGACGGACTGCGGGCGAAAGGCTATTGGACGAGATAAATCCGCCATGGCTCAATGTACTGTATATTTCTTCGGTATATTTCATGGTTGATGAATTATTTAGGGAAAACTAAGGGATACTCTACCTGTCCCTTACATTCGTAACGGTCGGAAAAGTTCAAATCTTCGGCATATTCAGAGGCTATCTGGCAGAAAAAGACGAGCTTGTCTTCTGTACTTACCGCATTCTTATAAGCGTAATTCATGACAAAAGCGAAAAGATGCTCGCCGGAAGCCACAAACGAGTTGTACACTTCCCTCAAGTTCACTTGATCGATCACTTCCGCCTTACCTTCCAGATATTCGGTAGGTATTGCTTCCGCTACGTCTCTCGATTTATCGTCACGCCTTTTAAGCTTAGTGGCGAGTTTCTTGATAAGTGTCAGCGCTTCGTCCGAATTGCGCAGGTAATCTATTGAAAGTTTGATGCGATAACTAGGTTGCGGCTCCATCCACACATGGTTACGTTCAGCCAGCACTTGCTTGATATTCGTATTCTCCTCCAGCAGGAATTGCTCTTTAAGATACTTCAGCTTGCGTACTTTCTCGAAGATTCGATTTTGGTATTCGATCATGTTGAGGTAATGAACGATTTGCCGCTGTATCTCCATGAGGTTGTGGGAGGAGTCGATGAGTTGCAACTTCACGTCGCTCACCGTGGCACGCATCTGGGCATCCATTGCCTTGCGGAAGAAGAGCAATTGATCTTTATCGATCGCATTTTCGCACTTGTTGATGAGTTGGATGATATTCTTCAGTTTCTCGCCCAGTCGTTGCAGTTTTACTTTCTTTATCTGATAGTTCGGCTCGTTCTTATACGTGCTGTCCAGATTCCGCTTCAGGTCGATCACGTTGCGTACCGTGGTGAGCGCTATGTTCTTGAGCGTACGGCGCACGTCATTATGGTAGTTATATCGCCGCCTCTCGTTATTCTCTTTCAGATAATACTCTATCTGCTCGTTCAGCTTGCTGAGATGTCCTTGTATATAGGCTACATTCACCTCTTCGTTCACTTGCAGCACCTCCTCGAAGAACTTTAGGTAAATGTCTTCCATCTCCAAGAAATCGCCGCTACTACGTATCACTCCGTGATTGATTAAGCTCTGTACCCGCTCCTCCTTATAATCGGTCAGCTCCACCGCGAAATCGTATTTGAAAGAAAGGGAGGTCCGTTTATGAAACATCTCACGTAGCAGTTCCCTCTCTCGGTCGAGCGTACGAACCAATTCATCGATAGAACGAAATGTGCGCATACTGATACGGTTTTAGAATCCTTTGGCCCGTTCGATTGTAAGCAGGCTCCTTTTTTTGTCGATACCTCCGGCGTATCCGG
>NZ_DXVR01000085.1:0-12360 GCF_019417265.1 Bacteroides sp. | reverse complement strand
ATTATACAGCTAAAAAATAACTAAATATTTTTTTTGCTATCAAACTTGGGTTAAGATATTATCAACCGCAAGAACGGTTATTACACCATTTTTAAAAGAAACAGAATTCAGATATAAGAAAATACTTACATTTGAATTCTGTTTTTTTACATAAAATTTAGGACAGTATATATTATTTCATACAAAAAAACATAAAAAGGACGACAACCTTCCGGCCATCGTCCTCTCCTATTAAATAATATCATTTATTAATCTTCCATCAGCTTGCGGTAACGTACCCTCTTAGGTTCCACATTACCCATGCGCTTCATCTTGTTTTCTTCATATTCGGTATATGAACCCTCGAAATAGAACACTTCGCTATTACCTTCGAAAGCAAGGATGTGAGTACAGATACGGTCGAGGAACCAACGGTCGTGGCTGATTACTACGGCACATCCTGCAAAATCTTCAAGACCTTCTTCAAGGGCACGAAGAGTATTTACGTCGATATCATTGGTAGGCTCGTCGAGAAGCAATACGTTGCCTTCTTCCTTCAGTGCCATTGCAAGGTGAAGACGGTTTCTCTCACCACCTGAAAGCATTCCGCAAAGTTTTTCCTGGTCGGCACCTGAGAAATTGAAACGGCTCAGGTATGCGCGGGCATTGACATCGCGGTTACCCATGCGAATAAGGTCGTTTCCACCGCTTATCACCTGATATACAGTCTTGTTAGGGTCTATATCCTTGTGCTGCTGGTCAACGTATGCCACTTTTACAGTCTCTCCTACTTCGAATTCGCCCTTGTCAGGAGTTTCAAGTCCCATAATCAGACGGAAGAGGGTTGTCTTACCGGCACCGTTAGGACCGATGACACCTACTATACCGTTAGGCGGAAGCATAAAGTTGAGGTCGTCGAACAGAAGTTTGTCGCCGTATGCCTTGGCCACGTGCTTGGCTTCGATAACCTTGTTGCCGAGACGTGGTCCGTTAGGGATAAAGATTTCAAGTTTTTCTTCCTTAGTCTTGACATCTTCGTTGAGGAGTTTGTCGTATGAGTTAAGACGTGCCTTACCTTTGGCCTGACGTGCCTTAGGAGCCATGCGCACCCATTCAAGCTCGCGTTCGAGAGTCTTGCGACGCTTGCTGGCAGTCTTTTCTTCCATCTCCATACGTTTTGTCTTCTGTTCAAGCCAGCTTGAATAGTTTCCCTTCCATGGAATACCTTCGCCACGGTCGAGTTCAAGAATCCATCCTGCAACGTGGTCGAGGAAGTAACGGTCATGAGTAACGGCAATTACAGTACCTTCATACTGCTGCAAGTGCTGTTCCAACCAGTCGATACTTTCTGCATCAAGGTGGTTGGTAGGCTCGTCAAGAAGGAGGATATCAGGTTTCTGAAGAAGGAGACGGCACAATGCCACACGGCGGCGCTCACCTCCGGAGAGATTCTTCACCAACTGGTCTTCAGGCGGACAGCGCAGTGCGTCCATGGCACGTTCCAGCTTGCTGTCGAGGTTCCATGCATCAGTAGCATCGATAATGTCCTGCAGTTCTGCCTGGCGCGCGAAGAGTGCGTCCATCTTCTCAGGGTCTTCGTAATATTCCGGCAGACCGAATTTATTGTTGATTTCTTCATACTCTGCCAGTGTATCTACGACCTGCTGAACACCTTCCATTACTACTTCTTTCACAGTCTTTGTATCGTCCAGCTGCGGTTCCTGAGCGAGATATCCCACTGAATATCCAGGCGAGAATACCACTTCGCCCTGATAGCTTTTCTCGATACCGGCAATGATTTTCATCAAAGTTGACTTACCGGAACCGTTCAAACCTATAATACCGATTTTTGCTCCATAGAAAAAGGATAGGTAGATGTCTTTCAATACTTGCTTGTTGTTCTGGAATGACTTGCTCACTCCGACCATCGAAAAGATAATTTTTTTGTCGTCTGCCATATTCTTTATTTATTTAATTGTTGAATTGCTTAGTGTTCTTTTCTGATAATATCTGCGTGTAAACAGAAGATAGCCTAACAGACCCGCCATACATATTACGCCTGACAGTGTCAAAGGATCGGATTCGTAATATCTGCATACATAAAATCCTAATGCCACTCCCATCATTATGCCTATTTCCCACATCAGTTGATATGTGTGGTACCCTGTACCGCGCTCGCAATGCTTCGGCAACTTTATCATTATCTTCAGGTACTGGCACATGGCGGAAGCCACACCCAGTCCCATCATTACTCCGGCCGCACAAAGGACAATATGATGCTGATATACCGAAACAAAATAAACAGACAATGTCATGAATACATATCCTGTCACAATCCACACTATATCATCGGCTTTCTTCTTTATCTGCTTGGGTATAAACCAGAAGATTGCAAACCCAAGGACAATACAAAGATAGAAAAAATAATCTGGTTTACCGGCAAGTACCGTTCCCAAAACGAAAGGTACAGTCATCATATTTATTCCCGGAGGGATATTGCGGAAAAGGATGAACCTGTCGAAAGAGAAAAACGGTGGTTCAAGCGGGGCACGGAAACAGATTTCTATCATAGATACAAGAAACAATGCCACCCCGGCAAAGGCTGCCGAAATGTACATCATATTGTTCAAAGAGAAAATGGAAGACAGATACAATCCTCCCGACAACCCCAACAGCATACCGACACCTCCCGAAAAGGCAAATACCCAATTGGCTTTACTTCTGAACGAGCTTGGCGTGACATCAATGACCAGTGTGCTTCCCGTTACCATAAGCGCTATGGCGAACAATGCTCCCTGAAGGACCCGCAAGGCATATACCATCCATATCTGGTCGGCGTAGGGATAGAGCAATCCTAAAAGCGCAAACAGCATTATGCTCCTTGTACATACATTTTTACGCTTAAATGTATCTACAAGGTAGTTGTTTACTGCTCCGGGCAGAAACAATGCTATACCGAACAAAGATGATACCAATGAGGCTCCAGTGGGAAAATAATCCCATTTACTTACAATCCAAGTCTGTAACACCGGAAAGAGCATGTAAACGCTTATGTATAATAATACATTTGAAAAAATAAGAAGCATGAAATTCTTATTCCAGAATACTTGTTCCGAAGTGTTGTAAGAAGTACTAAACATACATTATATCTTATAGAAAAACACAGGACCAATAAATGAAGATATACCGGCCTATTAAACAAGGCTTTACGTTCTTCATTTATTAGTCCTTTTCTTATATTTTAGAATTAGTATTGCTCTGATTCATTAGGGAAATCACTTGATTTCACATCGCTCACGTACTGACCTATTGCATCTGTCATAACAGTATGAAGGTCGGCATAACGGCGGAGGAACTTAGGGCTGAAGCCTTTTGTCATTCCAAGCATATCTGTTACCACCAGTACCTGTCCGTCTACACCGCCTCCGGCACCGATTCCGATAACCGGAATTGTAAGTTCAGAAGCAACTCTCGTAGCAAGTTCTGCCGGTATTTTTTCAAGTACAAGCGCAAAGCATCCTGCTTCTTCAAGGAGATGAGCGTCGCGGATAAGCTTTTCAGCTTCTGTATCTTCCTTTGCACGCACTGTATATGTTCCGTATTTGTTGATAGACTGAGGCATAAGTCCCAGATGTCCCATCACCGGCATTCCGGCACCGATTATCTTCTTCACAGTGTCAATAATTTCCTCTCCACCTTCCAGTTTCAGAGCGTCGGCATGTGTTTCTTTCATTATGCGGATAGCATTGCGGACACCATCGTAAGCGTCTGCCTGATATGTACCGAACGGCATATCTACCACTACCAGGGCACGCTTTACACCTCTCATAACAGATTTACCGTGGTAAATCATCTGTTCTATTGTGATAGGCAATGTTGTGACATTTCCGGCCATAACGTTGGAAGCAGAGTCTCCAACCAAGATAACATCCACTCCGGCACCGTCAACTATCTGTGCCATAGTGTAATCATATGAGGTAAGCATAGAAATCTTCTCGCCTCTCTGTTTCATTTCTGTCAAACGGTGAGTGGTAACCTTACGCACATCACCAGATAAATATCCTGCCATATTTTCTTTTTAATTAAGTAAATTTAAAAACTCGGCAAAATTAGATGTTTTATGTCATTTAAACAAATTAAGTATGATTTTTACTTGCTTGAATCAGTTTTCGAGCAGCGAAATCATGTCCTGATAAGTGAAATTTGTAAAGTCAGAAATAACTAAATTGCACTTGTCCTTTATAGCTTCCGCCGGATTGGTAGTACTCAATCCAACAACTGTCATTTGTGCCGACGTTCCGGCCTGCAAGCCATGGAACGAATCTTCGAAAACGACACAGTTCTCCGGGATGGTATCGAATACCTGTGCTCCCAAGAGGAAACAGTCCGGAGCGGGCTTGGAACGGGTAAACATCTCTGCCGTAAGTATTCTGTCTACCAAGTCCTTCAGTTCCGGATGTACAGAATATACATTCGACATTTTCTTTTCATTGGAGCTTGTTACAATGGCTATCTTGACACCATTCGCACGAAGTTCTTTCATGAACTCTGCCACTCCAGGCACATACTCATACTTCATCTCACTTTCAAACTTGTTAAGTCCGGCAGTAATCTCTGCCTGAACAGCATCCATTCCCTTGAAATGGCGGTCGTATATCTGAGCTAAAGTCTGCCCCTTGATGATTAATCCGAAGTTCTCAGTTTCGGGGTGATACTTACGTCCTACCTCATTCCAATATATCGTGTATTGTGATTCTGTATCCATCACTACACCATCAAAATCGAAAAGTGCAGCTATAGTTTTGGTTTTATCCATTGTTTAGTTTATGTTTTATCACTGTTTAAATAATGTTTAAACACTATCTAATCATTGCCTAATCATCAATAAAAACGTTACCACCCTACTGCCTTGTACCATGATAGGGTAGTATAATAAGAATTCCAGTCTGGTTTAGAAACGATATTTGGAAGATACATTCCGATACCGCAGAAACGGTCTTTTTCAATTGTATATAACGAATTACCTACAATTGGATATTGTATTCCATATAATGCATCTTTCGCTACAACTACTTTATTTATTACATCCTCTAATCCTTTAGGAACATTTCCATCATTCAAGTTTTTAAAACAATCAACAATATCAAATGAGAAATATTTAAAATTTCTCCATTCATCATCCACGCCATATTGCTGAATAGCATCCTTATCCAAAGAAGCAAACTTACCTGAATAAAGTTCCAAATTAGCGCTAACCCAATCTGCTAATTCATCCATCTTACGGCAATCTATAGCAGAACAGGTTCCCCATGCTCCCAATTCTCTACTATAATCGATATAATCTTTACATATTTCATTATACGGAATAGCATCTCCGTACATCTTAGGCAGAATCACATCATAAGGATGACCTGCAGTATGAGTTTCTACAACCGCTCCTATCAGATAATCTGTTACATCTTTAAGTTCATAACAAACCTCTGCTGTAGCCATCATACAGGCATCAAACAGTATGAAATCCAATTGTTTTCCACTAAACGCTTCTGCCAATACATTGGCCATCTCAGGTATATTAATATTATAACCTGCGTCATCACCAAAAGAACGTCCGGAAACAGCATTTCCTTTCATCCAACTCGTACCATGCGAACCGAATATAAGCCCATAGTTTGTTGATGGAGAAAGCTTAATCATATCGCACAATACACGCGACATAGTTCCAGGGGCTGTTGCATTATGATTCTCGTCTGCATACTTGCTGCAAAAAGCTTCACCAATCACTTTTGTAGGAGTCAAATCATCACCTTGCAAACTTTTTTTACCGTTTATATTACCCTTACCATCTGAATTGAACTGCAATAGACTCGGACCAGACAAACCGCTGTTATCATTATCATATGGTCTATAATAGACTAACAAAGTACATGAATCTGTAGTCTGAACCAATCCGGAATACATATCAACAAGATTCTGTTTTAAATTTCTATCAAGACTACCAGATTTATTATTCGATATCAGATACGCCAAAATAGTCCTCCCCGATTTAAGAGGCACTTTTTCTTCAGGAATCTCGTCAGAACATGAGAATAATACAAAAACCGATAGTAATAAAAATAATATTTTCTTCATTTCCAATACAAATATATAAAAACAGAAAGCGTATCGTTATGCTTTATTACAACCAAAACAAAACGATACGCCCAATCAGAAGACTAATACATCTCAGCCTTCTCAAACTTAAATTCAGGATTTACGCTCTTAAGCAATAGATTGCCTCCTTTGTTATATTTCTCTTTAAGCTTCAATAATTCTTTCTGCAACTTACTCTTCTTCAGGTTATAGAACATGAAACATGTACGGTTCTTACCAGCTTCTTTTGTTTCCAAATAATCCTTAAGCTGAACGCTGTACTGCGAACGTCCGACCAGAAATCCCTTACCGTCCACTACTGCACTGTCCAGAAATTGTATATCTGTGAAATATACCAAAGAATCAGTAAACGAAGCTGAAACTCCGGCCATATATACACCATATTTGTTTTTATCTTTTGATTTCTTGGCCGTTACCCCAACAACTATGGATACGGCAAACACAAAGCATAATAATCTTATAAGTCGCATAATCAATTGTTTATATTAATGCAAAAGTAGTCATTTATTGTCAATATAGGAAAAGCATGACCTTATTTTAACATACAGAAACAAAAAAACAGAAACAAACCATATCAAGTTTATTTCTGTTTTTCTTTTCGGAAACCAATCTCTATCTTATCCCAAATAAGATTTGAGCAATTTACTACGCGAATTGTTTCTTAATCTTCTAATAGCTTTTTCCTTAATCTGGCGTACACGTTCGCGTGTAAGTCCAAATTTATCGCCAATTTCTTCCAACGTCATTTCCTGCGTGTTAATACCGAAAAACATCTGGATTATATCCTTCTCTCTATCGGTCAGCGTAGACAATGCTCTGTCGATTTCCTTCGAAAGTGACTCATTAACCAAAGAACGATCCGCCATAGGCGAATCATCGTTCACCAACACGTCGAGCAAGCTGTTGTCTTCACCTTCTACGAAAGGTGCGTCTACAGAAATGTGTCTTCCTGAAACTTTCAGAGTATCAGAAATTTTATCTACAGGGATTTCAAGTTCATCTGCCAACTCTTCCGGCGACGGGCGACGCTCGTTTTCTTGTTCGAACTTGGAGAATGCCTTACTGATTTTGTTCAATGAACCCACCTGGTTCAATGGCAATCTAACGATTCTTGACTGTTCCGCCAAAGCCTGAAGGATTGACTGACGAATCCACCATACTGCATAACTGATAAACTTGAAACCACGAGTTTCGTCAAACTTTTCGGCTGCTTTAATAAGTCCGAGGTTTCCTTCGTTAATCAAGTCCGGCAAGCTCAATCCCTGATTCTGATACTGCTTGGCAACAGAAACGACAAATCGCAAGTTTGCTCTTGTAAGTTTCTCTAACGCAATTCTATCCCCCTTTCGGATACGCTGAGCAAGCTCAACTTCTTCCTCCACCGTAATCAAGTCTTCACGACCAATTTCCTGTAAATACTTATCCAGAGAAGCGCTCTCTCGGTTAGTGATACTTTTGGTAATCTTTAATTGTCTCATTCTTTAAAATCGATTTGGGCGTAAAGTTATAAAAATATCAAGAAACAGGCAATTTTTCCTGATCTTTATTATAACTTTTTATAACAATAAACGATAAAGAGAGGCGTATATGTCAGATATAACATAAAACGCCTCTCGGAATCTTTTACCTTAATTTAATACCTACATAAAAATACCTTATATCTTTTTACCTGAATTTATTCTACCTGTGACAAATCAACTGCATAGTTTGCACGTTTTCCGGAAGGATAAACACCGGTCATGAATAATACCTGGTCTGGTGACTGAGATGCAGACTTCATTACATTCTCAAGATCCTGAACAGTCTTCAGCTGTTTTCCATTAGCTTTCAATATAATGAATCCCTTACGGATACCGCTGTCAGCCATTCTGCCATCAGTTACTCCTGTTACCTGTACTCCGTAACCTAAGTTCAACTGACGTTTCAATTCTTCAGGCACTTCGCGGAATGCGGCACCAAGCATTTCCATATCTGCTTTCTTAACCACCTTGGTATTACCCTGGGCATTCTTCAATGTGATGGTGAAGTCTTTTTCTTTCTTGTCGCGGAATACCGTCAGTTTTACTTTATCACCAGGACGATACTGGGCAAGCATACCCTGCAAGTCTGCCATTGTCTTGACTTTCTTACCGTTAAGTTCAAGAATGACATCATTCTTCTGCAATACTCCATCTGCAGAACCACCTTCGGTAACTTCTATTACCTGTACACCTTCATTTGCGCCAAGTTCCTTTTGTTCTTTTCTTATTTCATCCGGATAAGTTTCATCACCCATATTTCTTCCGGCAATACCGAGCAATGCACGCTGAACAGTACCATACTGCTTGATATCTGTAACAACCTTAGTCATAATGCTTGTAGGGATTGCAAATCCGTATCCTGAATATGCACCTGTAGGCGAGAATAACATTGCATTGATACCTACAAGTTCGCCACGTGCATTAACCAGTGCACCACCACTGTTACCCTGGTTGATAGCAGCATCAGTCTGAATGAATGATTCCACCTGATTAGCACCAAGGCCTCTTGATTTTGCACTTACCACACCGGCTGTAACTGTAGAACCCAAGTTAAACGGATTACCAACAGCCAATACCCATTCACCAACTTTCAGTTTGTCAGAGTCGCCTACCGGGATTGCAGGGAAATCATCACCTTCAATCTTAACCAAGGCAAGGTCTGTTGTAGGGTCCGTACCTATCACCCTACCCTTAAGTTCTCTGCTGTCCTGAAGCTTGACACTTATTTCGTCAGCTCCGTCTATAACGTGGTTGTTTGTTACTATATATCCGTCCTTAGAGATAATAACTCCGGAACCAAATCCTTTCTGTTCAGGAGTTTCTATCTGACGCTGACGTCCTCGACCGTCGCCGAAGAAATAATCGAATATGTCCGGCATCTGCTGTACTGTCTGCACCTTGCTTCTTTGTGTAGCAACGATATGTACTACTGAATTCAAAGAACTCTCAGCAGCTTTAGTCAAATCAACAGGCTGCATACTGTTGGAATCCATAGCCACCGCACGTGTAAGAGGCATGGTATTGAAAGACTCGAAGAAAGTCTGACTCTCCTTAGGTTGATTATTCTGTGAAACAACGTATGCTGTAACACCTGCAACTCCTGCACTGACTGCAACCATTGAAGCTGCTCCTATAGCAAATTTAGTTACTGTTTTCATAATCTTGTCTACATTAAATTGTTAATTTCACTACTTGTTTAACATTTCATCCGCTAAAGTATAACAAATTCCATACGGTTGTACTCCTAAGTATCAGTTTTTTCCCTCTTTTAACATTGGCATATAGCCGATTAACCCGTGTTAACGAGCGAAACTGACAAATTTACATTCATTACAAGTAACTGACACGACAAAGATAAAAGTATTTCTGCCAAGTCTGCCGTTTTTTCAGTTTATTTCCCTACCTTTGCACTTGGAAAGCAGCAGACCGGTCTGTCGCTGGTATATTATACAAGAGGAAAGTCCGGGCAACACAGAGCATCCTACTTCCTAACAGAAAGCTGTCCGCGAGGGTAGAGTAATGCAGAAGAAAATAACCGCTCCTTCGGGAGTAAGGGTGAGAAGGTGGGGCAAGAGCCCACCAGCCGCATAGCGATATGCGGGCTGTGCATCTTAGGAGTTGTAAGGTCATGTAAACCGGCATTAACGAGGGTTGCTCGCCCCACGTCGGAGGGTGGACCGCTTGAGCCGTTCGGTGACGTTCGGCGTAGATAAATGACAGACACCCCTGCCAGTCAGAGGAACAGAACCCGGCTTATAGGCCTGCTGCTTTCTTTTTTTATTTCATTAACAACCTTTCGCCATGAAAAAGTTCCCGATAGAGAAATGGAAAAACTTCTTCCAGAAAGAGCTATGGATAGCCGATGAAGAGAAATACCCTACTTTACTCAGAAACGTTATAAAAATCATCAGAATAATAACATTTTCCACAGAGCAGTTCAACAATAATAGAATAGCCGTACGCGCATCAGCCTTAACATACAGCACACTGCTCTCCATCATCCCGATATTAGCAATACTGTTTGCCATAGCCAGAGGATTCGGATTCGACTCCATTATAGAAGGGCTATTCCGCAACAACTTGAGCAAACATCAGGCAGAGCTTGTCATAACATGGATTAACTCATATCTGCAGCACGCACGCAGCGGAATATTCATCGGAATCGGTATTGTAATGTTATTATGGACTATATTAATACTGACAGACAATATAGAACGAAGCTTCAACACTATCTGGCAGGTAAAACGTCCACGTTCAGTATTCAGGAAAATAACAGATTATTTTTCCATGATACTCCTGCTGCCGTTACTTATAGTGTTCTCCAGCGGATTATCCATCTTCATGACAACCATGCTTACAGAGATGGAGACATTCACACTCCTTGCCCCGATTATGAAGTTTCTGATTCGCCTTCTGCCTTACGCCATAATATGGGCTATGTTCATAGGCCTGTTTGTCTTCATTCCAAACACGAAAGTAAAGATATCGCACGCCATAATCCCCGGAATACTTGCCGGCAGCGCATTCCAGCTGTTCCAGTACATATATATAAACAGTCAGATATGGGTGTCGAGCTACAACGCCATCTATGGTAGCTTTGCAGCTATTCCGATGTTCCTGCTATGGACTCAGATATCATGGAGTATCTGCCTTTTCGGTGCAGAGATGAACTATGTCAGCCAGAATCTGGAATCATTCAAATATGGCAAGGAAGCCAAAAATATCAGCCGAAGATATCACGACTTTTTCTGCACAGTCATTTTGTCACGGATTTGCAAAAGGTTTGAGAACGGCGAAATTCCATATACAGCCGAAGAGATAAGCCGGGAAAACAAGATTCCAATAAGGCTTACGAAAGATATCCTGTACGAGCTTCAGGACCTGCAACTCATCTACGAGGGAGTAAGAGAGAAAGAGAAAGGCGAAGAAGTCTGCTACCTGCCCGGCATGGACATCAACAACCTGAGCATTGGAGTTATGCTGAACATGATAGATTCCAAAGGGTTTGAGAATTTCAATATTGACAAAAACTCATATCCCGAATCATGGGACGCATTAGTCAAAGCCCGCGAAGACTATTCATCACAAAACAACCGTATTCTACTGAAAGACTTATAAAAGATAACGGCTTCCGCATATGATAAGCATCATCACGGAAGCCGTTCTTATATCCTTTTCAACAGGAGAAGCATCATTCTGCAGTAAGCTGCATCATTCTGCTCAGATATTTTCCTATTATATCAAATTCCAGGTTCACAACGCTTCCCACACTTATGGTATGGAAGTTAGTATGCTCGAAAGTATAAGGAATTATAGCCACCTGAAATGTATCCTCAGTAGGATTACATACCGTCAGGCTCACTCCATTAACCGTTACAGAACCTTTGTCAACAGTGAAATATCCTCTTTTCGCCATTTCCTTGCCGAATGCATACTTAAATGTGAAATACCAGCTACCTTCGGCATCATCCACAGCTACACAAGTCGCAGTCTGGTCTACATGCCCCTGTACGATATGTCCGTCAAGTCGACCGTTCATCATCATACTTCTTTCCACATTCACCTTGTCGCCTGCCTTCAGCAATCCGATGTTGGAACGTTCTATCGTTTCTTTCATGGCTGTCACCGTATAAGTGCCATCCTGAATACTTACCACAGTAAGACACACTCCGTTATGAGCCACACTCTGATCAATCTTGAGTTCGTCCACAAACGAGCATTTAAGTGTGAGATGAAGGTTTTCCTGTTCTTTAACCACCTTTACCACCTCTGCAAATTCTTCTACTATACCAGAGAACATAAAGTTTATCTTTTACCAGTTAATCAATATACGTCTATTCACTTTTTTGCCGGGATTGGCTTTGACCATACAGTTTCGCCGTCAGAATCCACAACCGATATTTCTCCACCGGCGCATTCTTCTGTAAACGAATTACCCTTCTCCAGCATATCCTCAGCCATATGAATGGCCTTTTCCATAGTTTTCAGCGAGAATCCCTTGTTATCGTAAGAATCTCCATCCGAAAAATAAATGTCATAAGTTTTCATGTAAGTCAGTCTTAAATATTTTGCGCGGCAAAGATACTGAAAGCTATGATATTGACAAATGAAAACAACAAAAAAAGAAAGAAACCGAACTTATCGGCTTCCTTCTGTCAGAGCGGAAAACGAGACTCGAACTCGCGACCCTAACCTTGGCAAGGTTATGCTC
>NZ_DXVR01000084.1:0-12961 GCF_019417265.1 Bacteroides sp. | reverse complement strand
GTGAACTCATAATGTTGGTTTTATGAGTCAACTTTTTTCAGGGTAAGACAAATACCGTTCATATGTTGTTCATTATATGTTCATTTACCGTTCACCATGTGTCGCCTTAGACTTCTTAGCTTTATATCGTCCATAAAAATATCCTCCAAGCCCGGAGAGAATTATGACATAGATAGGTGAAAAGCCTAAAAGCCATATAAGTAATGCAGATACAACCGGAATCCATATATTATATCTGTTTATACGTGCTGATTTTGCCATCTTGAATGTAGGAGCCGCTATCAGCGCAACTACTCCCGGACGTATCCCCTTGAATATACGTTCGACCGTTTCAAGGTGCTGGAACTGACGAAAAAACAGTGCTATTGCAAGAATAATAAGAAAAGATGGCATAATTGTACCTAAAGTCATAAAAAACGCTCCCCGGAATTTGCGCAGCTTATAACCTATAAATATAGCAATATTCACTGCAAAAATGCCCGGAACAGTCTGTGACAAGGCCATCAAATCCAGAAATTCTTCTTTTTTAATCCATTTCCTTTTATCGACAATTTCCGCCTCTATCAGTGGTACCATGGCATACCCTCCACCTATTGTGAAGAGTCCTATACGGAAAAATATAGTAAAAAACTTAAAATACAGCATGTTGAGAATTAATCATTAAAAATTAATAATTAAATACTGAAAAGCGAGTTTTAATTATTGACAGACTTCATATAATCCCTCGGTGGAACGCCATAATATTTCTTGAATGTATCAGCAAAATATTTAGGATCGGCAAATCCCAACATATCTGAAACCTCGGATACTGTATAATCCTTGGTTTTCAGCAATATTGCAGCCTCCTGCATTCGTATGTTTCTGATAAGTTCCGCCGGTGGCTCTCCTGTCAAAGCTTTTATCTTGTTATAAAAACTTGTACGACTCATATTAACAGAAGCGCAAAGCGTGTCAACATTAAGTCCCTTACCAAGACCTTCCTTTATCAAACCTGTAACCTTACGGATAAACTCGTCGTCAAGCGTTGAAATCATCTCCGGAACATCTGTTTCGTCTGAAGAAATCTCATTACGGCTTTCGTCAAAACTGCGCTGAGGCAAAGATGCCAAAAGTTCCTGAAGCCTTTTGCGTATCAAATCTCTATTCTCAAGCACATTACTTATATTTGCCTTCAAGATTGTAATATCAAATGGCTTAACTATATACAAATCAGCTTTGGTCTTGAGCCCATCTATTATATCTTTCTTGTCACCTAATGCTGTAAGCATAATAAATGGTATATGACTTGTAACCATGTTTCCTTTCACAGCCTTACACAAATCATGTCCATTCATAACAGGCATCATAACATCCGAAATTATCAAATCCGGCTGCACTTTCCTTATCTGATCAAGTGCTTCCTTACCATTTTCAACACCTGACATATGGTAAGTATCCGATAAAGACTGGAGAAGGAAATTTCTCAGTACATCATTATCTTCTACTATCAGAATATTTGGCGCATCTGCAGGAAGATCTTTTAACATTACAGCAGAATCTTCATTCGATGCACCATCCTGAGAAGCTATTGTATATGCCCATCCTTCCTGAGTTACAGTATCCTTATTTTCTGCTACATCCTCATCACGATATATGTATCGGGAACTCTTTATCGGGAACGACAGATGGAAACTTGTTCCTGCATTCTCCTCGCTTGAGAAAGAAACACGTCCTTCATGGTTCTGTATCAATCTCCATGTAAGAAGCATACCTATACCGGAACCGGTTATAAGCTGATTGGTTGCATTATAACCTCTGAACATATATTTAAACATCTTCTTCTGGTCCTTTTTCGGTATTCCTATGCCTGTATCAGTAATATCAACATTCCAGTTTCTCTTGCTGCATGAAGCTATCACACTCACAGAACCTCCCTTAGGGGTATATTTCAGCGCATTGGTAATGAGGTTTCTCAAAATAGAGTCCATCTTGTTCCTGTCTATCCATACCTCCTGTTCATTAAAATCGCTTCTATATTCAAGCCTTACTTCCTGCTGTTCCGCATAATTCCTGAACCGCTGCAGATATTCCTTAAAATATGAATTCAGTTCATACTTTCTTACTATAACCTGCGGACTGTAGAGTTCCTCCTTCTGGAAGTTCATAAGTTTATTTGCCAGTTCAGAAAGATTATCTGTACTCTGCATTGCAAGATTTATGTTCTTTGTACCTTCTTCAGAAAGTTTTTCCTTTCTCAGGATTTCTCCTAACGGAGCCTTTATAAGAGTCAACGGAGTTCTGATATCATGAGCCGTATGAATAAAGAAGTTTATCTTCTCCTGAGAGATACGTCTGTCCTTCTTTATCATCTTATACCTGTAAAGCGAAAAGGCTGCTCCGGAAATAAGAACTATATAAAGCAATATAGCCCATGGAGTAAGCCACAAAGGACTTTCTATGACAATACTTATACTTCTTTCTTCCAACAACTGATTATTATCAAGAAGTATGGCTCTGATTCTGAGTTTATATTCTCCCGGCGAAAGGTTTGTATATTTTATCATACCATCTTCGCTCGGGGTACTCCATTCGTCGAAGAATCCTTCCAGCTTCCATGTATAATATATGTTCGAAGGATTATCATAGTTTACCGACGATACATTAATAGAGAATGTATTCTGGTTATATTTCAGTTCTAAAGACGATGTTTCGTTCAGCATTTTCTTCAGTGGAGAACCTTTCTCTCCCGGATATACCGGCCTGTACATTATACTAAGATTATCCAAAACCATATGCGAAGAGAAAAACTCCGGCAGTCGCATACTGTCAGCCAATACTATAGCACCTTCATTACTGCCGAGAATTATCTCACCATACCCTGTATTGACAGCAGCTCCCTGATTGAAGTTATATGCAGCAAGCCCCTGTTCCCCTGTCCAGTTATTGAACAGATTATCTTTTACATTGAACAGTGATATTCCGTTTTCAGTACCTAAAACTATATTGCCAAACTTATTTTCAACTATGCTGTATATGTTATTTGTTGTCAGACTACAGTTTGCAGTGGTATAATGTTTTACTGTTTCCGAAGAATTGTCAATAATATACAGACCGTTTCCGTAAGTACCCACAAAAGTATAATTCCCGTTTTCAGTTATATATATGGAGTTTACGCAACACGATTCCTGCTCCATTATAAACTTTTCAAACTTGCCTTCTGCCTTATGGAAGATATATAATCCGTTTATCGTACCTACCCACAATGTTCCTCTATTCCTCTCTTTAATACACGTTATTGGATAAGTGGACGGATAGACGTTCGAACGTTTTTTCCTGTCATCATACGATCTCAAACTTTGGAAACCACCTCCCCAAAGTATATTGTCCGAATCTTTAAATATACTTCTTACATATTTATCTGGAATTTCACTGTTGTCCGACGTGAACTGCACAGCATAATTCACATCACCATCACTCTTTTTTATTCTGTATATAGCGGACATATACCCTCCTGCCAGTATCACTCCTGGTTTATATTCGCAAAGTGATGTAAATATATGATTGTCATTTTTCGAGTTTCTTACAAATGCAGACAAATAGCTTATCCACTTCCCGGCAGACCTGTCGTAACAACTTATTCCATTACTTGTTGCATACCACACATCGCCTTCAGAATCAGTCATTATGGCATTGATTCTGTTATCTATAAGTGAATTTGAATTATCTTTCGAATGCCTTATCCACTCATACGGCTGATATTTTTCTGTATAAACGGTAATACCTGTAGGATAAATCACATTCCATATTCTACCATCATGGTCAATGCATAAATCTTTTATAATACTACCGTTCATTCTGTTAAGCCTTGAATAGTCTTCAGTAAGGAAAGTCGAGAAAATTCTGTTTCTCAAATCCAACCTATACACTCCATCACCATCGGTAGCTATAAGAACCTCACTGCCGGAGCTGACATATGGTTTTATAGTATTTATGCTTACGTCAGTCAGCGTTCTACCCATATTATGCAAAGCTCCATTATTGGTATCATATAAGAATAACCCCTCTGTCAGGCTATTAATAACCAGACAGTCAGACTCCTTATGATAATAAATATAGTCTATAAGCCCTATATTTTCCAAATTCAGGATACTGAGCTTAGCCTTTTTAAAGTCAGCAGAAGATAAATCTGCCTTATATACATGCTTCTTTGAAGCTAAGAAATATTCTCCTTTTACTTTAGCTTCAGATATATACGAAATCTCCTCGTCTGTTACATCCTTTATGCATGAAATACTGTCATTATCTATATTATAAAGTATAATATCTTTATCACTGCACATCAGAGCCTCACCTTGTCCAAAATAAAATGCTGATACCGGCAGGTTCTTATATTGTGGAAAAACAGTTTTCATATCGAATACAAGACGGAATGAATCTTTCATCTCATCATATCTGAATATATAGCCATCCTTTCCTATTTCCCACAATTTGTTTTTTTCATCGGCATACAACATATTAAGATTTGGATAAAAGTTCACAACATCATCATTCTTCATCAACTGATAATGTTTGAAATTCTTTCCATCGAATCTGTCTACCCCCTTGTGTGTGAGCACCCACATATATCCCTGCTCTCCCTGGCATATGGAAAGAACACGACGGCTGCTCAACCCGTCTTTCATATCAATGTACTTGTATATCTGAGAATATGAACTGAATATACATGAGAAAATTATGATAAATGTTAGGATAAATCTATAAAACATGGCATTATGAAGTTATACATTGCAAATGTCGCTAAAAATGATTGGAAAACAAAATAAAACAAAAAAAAGGTTTTCCCGATCTTACCCGGAAAAACCTTTTTGTTTTAGTATTATAGTATTAATAGGAGGTATCAGCCTGCCTTATAACTATTTTACTTCTTTATTTTCTCTTCCACCCACTTGCGAGCATTTACGAATGCTTCCATCCATGGAGTAATCCGGTCTTCACCAAGACGTTCAGCAGGATAATAAGCATTTTCCCATGGGAAGCAAGCTCTTTCAAGGTGTGGCATCATTGCAAGATGACGTCCGTCCTGTGAAGCGATACCGGCTACGCTGTAGTCTGAACCGTTAGGGTTACCCGGATATTCATCATATGAATACTTCAGAACTACATTATAGTGGTCTTCAGGATAAGGCAATGAGAACTTACCTTCTCCGTGAGCTACCCAAATACCGAGCTTAGAACCGCTCAATGAGCCGAACATCACGCTGCGGTTCATAGGAACTGTCACGCCGAGGAAGTTAGATTCAAACTTGTGTGAGTCGTTATGAAGCATCTTGCCTTTCTTCTTGTCTTCAGGAGTGATAAGTCCGAGTTCCATCATCAGCTGGCAACCGTTACATACACCGAGTGACAAAGTATCCTGGCGTGCGTAGAAGTTGTCAAGAGCAGCCTTAGCCTTAGGGTTGAACAGGAAGCTGCCGGCCCATCCCTTGGCAGAACCAAGAACGTCAGAGTTAGAGAATCCACCGCAGAACACAATCATGTTGATATCTTCCAGTGTTTCGCGTCCGCTTACGAGGTCAGTCATTGTAACGTCCTTAACATCGAATCCTGCAAGGTAAAGCATGTATGCCATTTCGCGTTCACCGTTAGTACCTTTCTCACGGATGATTGCAGCCTTGATACCGCTTGGAGTACGACGGTCCGGGTCAAGTCCGAACTGAGAAAGCTTACCTGTGAATGAAAGATTGAATGCAAATTCTATTGGCTGCTGCTTGTAGTTCTCGAAACGTTTCTTAGCGCATCCGTTCATACTCTGATGACGGTCCATCAGGTATGAAGTAGAATACCATACATCGCGCAGATAGTCGATACCGAACTGGTAAGTAGCACCATCCTTAGAAACGAGGATATGACGTTCTTCTGTCGGTTTACCAAGTTTCACGAAACCAACGCCTGTATCTTCAAGAATCTTCTTGACTTCAGCTTTGTTCTTGTCTGCCACCTGTATAACGATACCCGGATTTTCAGCGAACAGAATCTTGACGATATCATCACACTTAATCTTGTCAAGTTCGATTTCCATACCGCCTTCTGTGTTAGCGAAACACATTTCAAGCAATGTAGTGATAAGACCGCCTGCCGAGATATCGTGACCTGCAAGAATCAGCCCCTTGTTGATAAGTTCCTGAACTGCAAGGAATGCATCGCGGAAGTATTCTGGATTCTGTACTGTAGGAACATCGTTACCTACCTTGTTCAGACTCTGTGCAAAAGCAGAACCTCCAAGACGCAACTGGTCGAAACTGAAGTCTATATGATAGAATGTAGATTTTTCCTTATTAACCATAACAGGAGAAACGACTTTCTTAACGTCGCTTACTTCACCACCTGCAGAAACGATTACTGTTCCCGGGCTGATAATCTTTTCTCCGTTAGGATATTTCTGAGTCATTGACAATGAGTCCTTACCTGTAGGAACGTTTATCTGAAGTGAGCAGCAGAAGTCAGACAAAGCCTTCACAGCTGTATAAAGTCTTGCATCTTCACCTTCCTGTGAGCGGCAAGGCCACATCCAGTTGGCAGAAAGAGAAATGCTGTCCATACCGTCTGCCAATGGAGCCCAAACAAGGTTTGTCAAAGCTTCCGAAACAGCAAGAACAGAACCTGCAGCAGGGTCGGCAAGTGCAGCCTGAGGAGCGTGACCGATAGCTGTTGCGATACCGGCATTTCCACGATAGTCAAGAGCTACCACACCACAGTCGCTCAATGGCAACTGAAGTTCACCCTGACACTGCTGACGTGCTATCTTACCTGTTACCGAACGGTCAACCTTGTTAGTCAACCAGTCCTTACAAGCTACAGCTTCAAGCTGAAGAACAGTTCTTACGTATTCGTTCAGTTTTGCCGCATCGTATGATACATTTTCATATTTACGTTCTACGGTCTTGTCAACCATATATGTCTTAGGAGAAGAACCGAACATCTGGTCTACAGCCAGGTCGAACGGACGAACGCCGTCAGCCTGTTCGAATGCGAAACGGTGATCGCCTGTAGTTTCACCAACGACGTACATAGGAGCACGTTCGCGCTCTGCAATCTTTCTTACGTGGTCAATTGCCTTTTCGTCGATAAGCAATCCCATACGTTCCTGCGATTCGTTTGCGATGATTTCCTTTGCAGAAAGAGTTTCATCACCGATAGGAAGCTTGTCCATATGGATAAGACCACCGCAGTCTTCAACCAGCTCAGACAGACAGTTTACGTGACCTGCCGAACCGTGGTCGTGGATAGAAACGATAGGGTTTTCGTCTTCTTCGCAAAGTGAACGAACCACGTTGTAAGCACGTTTCTGCATTTCTGCGTTTGCACGCTGTACGGCGTTAAGCTCGATACCAGAAGAATAACGTCCTGTCTCAACTGAAGATACAGAACCACCACCAAGACCGATACGATAATTGTCACCACCAAGAACCACAACTTCGTTACCTGCCTCAGGGCTACCTTTCAGACAGTCACGCTGAGTACCGTAACCCACACCACCGGCAAGCATGATAACCTTGTCGTAAGCATACTTTTCATTGTTTTCCTGATGTTCGAATGTAAGTACAGAACCACAGATAAGCGGCTGACCGAACTTGTTACCGAAGTCTGAAGTACCGTTTGAAGCCTTGATAAGAATCTGTTCAGGAGTCTGATACAACCACTGGCGTACAGGAAGAATGTTTTCCCATTCGCGACCTTCTTCCGAACGAGGATAAGAAGTCATGTAAACGGCTGTACCTGCGATAGGCCATGAACCTTTACCTCCACCCATACGGTCGCGGATTTCACCACCTGTACCAGTTGATGCACCGTTGAACGGCTCTACCGTAGTAGGGAAGTTGTGAGTTTCTGCCTTAAGAGAAATAACAGTCTTGATATCTTTGATTACGAAATAGTCAGAAGTAGAGTGGTCTTTCGGAGCGAACTGTTCTACAACAGGACCTTCGGCGAATGCCACATTGTCCTTGTAGGCTGAGATAATCTTGTTAGGATTTTCGTTTGTGGTTTTCTTAATCATCTGGAAGAGTGATGATTCCATTTCCTGTCCGTCGATGATGAATGTACCACCGAAGATTTTGTGACGGCAGTGCTCTGAGTTAATCTGTGCGAAACCGAACACTTCAGAGTCTGTAAGCTTACGTCCAAGGTCTTTTTCCACTTTAAGCAGATAGTCCATTTCTTCACGTGACAGTGCCAGACCTTCCTGCTCGTTATATTCTTCCAGGTTTTCTATGTAAACGATAGGCTGCGGTTTGATATTTACATCAAATATTTCCTGGTTCAAGCCTTTGTACATACGCTGAAGCATAGGGTCGTATTCAGCGTTTTCATCTTTTACAGGGAAATATTCTTCAATACGGCGTACACCGCTTATACCCATATTTTGAGTGATTTCTACGGCATTTGTACTCCATGGAGTAATCATTTCTCGGCGAGGACCGATAAAACATCCCTTCAGGTTATCTTCTGTTTCTACAGTAGCGTCACTGTAAAGCCAGCATAACTTCTTGATGTCTTCCGAATTCAATTCCTGACTGCATGCAGTAGCAATCACGCTTTTGCTTGGGGTTCTGAAAAATAGAATCATATACTTATTATTTAATTGAATTTTGTATCAATCAGTGCTTTATATATAAAGACCGGCAGGCTTGAAAAAAAAAAACGCTTCGTCATTTTAAATGAAACGTTTCGTCGTTTTACTTCAAACGCTTCGTCGTTTTTTTTGATGTTATGAAGCGGTGTCTGAAAGACATGCATTTTCCCAACCGGCAGGCTTTTTATATTAAAACTTATTATTATGTGTGCAAAGTTACATAAAAGCCAATTGTTACGAAAGAAAATCAATATTAAATATAGGTACTTTCACAAAAAAGTATCATCTTTGCATTATGAATTGGTTAGAGCAAGTTACTATACTGGATTTATTGGTTAAGGGTTTTGTTATTGGGGTAGTGGTTTCGGCACCACTCGGACCCGTTGGCGTTCTTTGTATTCAGCGAACACTGAATAAGGGACGTTGGTTCGGTTTTGTAACAGGTCTTGGCGCTGCATTGAGCGATATAGGCTATTCATTGATAACAGGTTACGGCATGAGTTTCATGGACGAACTTATAATCAAGCACCAGACTTTGTTGCAGATAGTAGGTAGTATAATGCTCCTTGCCTTCGGTATTTACACATTCAGAAGTAACCCCGTGAAAGCACTGCGCCCCGTTTCCGGTAAACGAGGTTCGTATCTTCATAATTTCATAACAGCATTTTTTGTTACATTGTCCAATCCGCTGATTATCTTTCTCTTTGTAGGTCTTTTTGCGAGATTTTCTTTCGTCATGCCTGGAAGTCCCGTAGGATTTCAGCTGGTCGGATATTTAGCTATCGTGCTGGGTGCCCTTACATGGTGGTTCAGTATTACATATTTCGTCAATAAGGTTCGCAACCATTTCAATGTCCGTGGCATTTGGATACTTAACCGTGTCATCGGAGTTATAGTCATAGTTGCATCAATCATAGGTTTAGGACTTGCATTATTAGGAAATTCAATATATTGATATGTATATTTCTCAACAGTTAAAACAGCAGAATATTGCGGAATATCTGCTTTATATGTGGCAGATAGAGGACTTGCTTCGTGCTTATCATTTTGATATGGACATGATTAAGAAGGACATAGTGGACCCTTATCCTGTGACTGACGAACAGAAAGCGACACTGTTCCAATGGTATAAGGACCTTGCAAACATGATGCACGACGAAGGTGTCATGGAGAAAGGTCATATCCAGATAAACAAGAATATTATAGTCTGGCTTACAGACCTTCATCTGCAGTTGCTCCGTTCTCCTAAATATCCGTATTACAGTGCAGCATATTATAAGGCTCTTCCTTTCATAGTGGAATTGAGAGCTAAAGGTGCCGACAAGGACGTTCCGGAGTTGGAAACATGTTTTGATGCCATGTATGGCGTATTGATGCTGAAACTTCAGAAAAAAGAAATAAGCGAGGAAACACAGAAAGCCATTAAAGTGATAAGTGACCTTCTGGCTATTCTTGCAGATTATTATATAAAAGATAAGAAAGGAGAATTGGAGTTATGAAAAATATACTTGTAACCGGTGCCAACGGTCAGCTTGGCAATGAAATGCGTATCTTGTCGGAATCATATCCGGAATACAGATATTTCTTTACAGACGTAGCAGAACTTGATATCTGCAATGAACAGGCTGTAATGAATTATGTAATGTCAAACGACATAAATATCATAGTAAATTGTGCCGCATATACGGCTGTCGACAAAGCAGAGGACAATGTAAAGCTGTGCACTATGCTGAACCAGCATGCACCGGGCTTCCTTGCCAAAGCCGCAAAAGCCAATAACGGATACCTCATTCAGATATCTACCGATTATGTATTCGACGGAACTGCACATATCCCCTACCGTGAAAATGCAGAAACCTGTCCTAACTCTGTTTACGGTATAACCAAACTCGGTGGAGAAAAGGAAGCATTCAAGTATTGCCCTGAAACAATGGTGATAAGAACAGCATGGCTGTATTCCTCTTTCGGCAATAATTTCGTAAAAACCATGATGCGTCTTGGAAGAGAAAGAGATACCTTAGGTGTGATTTTCGACCAGATAGGAACTCCTACATATGCTCGCGACCTTGCCGTTGCAATATTCGCAGCCATCGACAAGGGAATTGTTCCGGGAGTGTATCATTTCAGCAACGAGGGTGTTTGTTCATGGTATGATTTCACTAAAGCAATCCATACCATTGCCGGCATTCAGGGATGCAATGTAAAACCGCTTCACACTGAGGATTATCCTACCAAAGCTACACGTCCTCACTATTCTGTACTCGACAAGACCAAGATTAAGGACACTTATGGAATAGAGATACCATACTGGATGGACAGCCTTAAGGAGTGTATGGAGATATTGAATACAAGTTTATAAGTTTTAAGTCTATAAGTTTGTTATTATCTGCAAGCTATAGAAACTAAAAACTTAAGAACTCAAAGACTTAAAAACTCAAAATAATATATGAATCAGGAAATAGAAAGAAGACGTACGTTTGCCATTATCGCCCATCCTGATGCCGGAAAGACATCGTTGACAGAAAAACTCTTGCTTTTCGGAGGTCAGATTCAGGTGGCCGGTGCGGTAAAATCAAACAAAATCAAGAAAACAGCTACATCCGACTGGATGGACATCGAAAAGCAGCGTGGTATTTCCGTTACCACATCCGTGATGGAGTTCGACTATAACGA
Organism: Bacteroides sp.; assembly: GCF_019417265.1. GTDB lineage: Bacteria > Bacteroidota > Bacteroidia > Bacteroidales > Bacteroidaceae > Phocaeicola. The sequence goes on along the minus strand of NZ_DXVR01000084.1, from coordinate 1,677 downwards.
CTATAAGGTTAATATCCTTGACACTCCGGGACACCAGGACTTTGCCGAAGATACTTACCGTACACTTACTGCTGTGGACAGTGTTATCATCGTTGTCGATGGTGCGAAAGGTGTGGAAACCCAGACCAGAAAACTGATGGAGGTATGTCGTATGCGTAACACTCCGGTAATCATCTTTGTGAATAAGATGGACCGTGAGGTCAAGGACCCGTTCGATTTGCTTGACGAACTTGAAGAAGAACTTGTCATTCAGGTACGCCCTCTTACATGGCCTATCGAGAGTGGACCACGTTTCCGCGGTGTATATAATATATATGAACGGAAACTGAACCTTTTCCAACCTTCAAAGCAGGTTGTTACAGAAAAGGTAGAGGTAGATATAAATACAGAGGAACTGGACAATCATATAGGTCATGATCTTGCAGACAAACTCCGTGGCGAGCTTGAACTGATTGATGGAGTATATCCTGAATTCAATGTAGAAGAATATCTTAAGGGTGATGTAGCTCCTGTGTTCTTCGGTTCTGCTCTTAACAATTTCGGTGTTCATGAATTGCTGGACTGTTTCGTAGAGATTGCTCCGAGCCCTCGTCCTGTCACAGCAGTTGAACGTACAGTAAATCCTGACGAACCTAAATTTACAGGATTTATCTTCAAGATAACAGCCAATATTGACCCTAACCATCGTTCTTGCGTGGCATTCTGTAAGGTATGTTCAGGAAAGTTCACCCGTAACACTCCATATCTGCATGTACGCCATAACAAGACAATGCGTTTCTCTTCGCCTACACAGTTCATGGCACAGCGTAAGACTACAGTAGACGAGGCTTGGGCCGGAGATATAATAGGTTTACCTGACAACGGAACATTCAAGATTGGTGATACTCTGACTGAAGGCGAAAATCTTCACTTCAAAGGTCTGCCAAGCTTCTCACCGGAAATGTTCAAATACATCGAGAATGCTGACCCTATGAAGACAAAACAACTCAGCAAGGGTATCGACCAGCTTATGGACGAAGGTGTGGCACAGCTCTTTGTAAACCAGTTTAACGGTCGCAAGATTATCGGTACTGTAGGTCAGTTGCAGTTCGAAGTAATCCAGTACCGCCTTGAAAATGAGTATAACGCAAAATGCCGCTGGGAGCCTGTAAGTCTTTACAAAGCATGCTGGATTGAAAGTGATGACCCGGAAGAACTTGAAGCATTCAAGAAGCGTAAATACCAGTATATGGCAAAAGACCGTGACGGAAGAGATGTGTTCCTTGCCGACAGTGGATACGTGCTTCAGATGGCACAGATGGACTTCAAACACATCAAGTTCCATTTCACTTCTGAATTCTGATACTTAAACGTTACATAACCACAATAAATGAATAAAAGCCGCTAATAAGCGGCTTTTATTCATTTATTACTACTCTTAGTGAACGTGAATAAACAGTCAGTAAACATCCAATAAACAAGTCCCCAATACGCCTGTCTTAAACAGGCCGACTCTTTTATCAATTTTATAACCATAAATCGTTACCACTTTTTTCACAAAGTGTTCATCAATCGTTCATTCAATGTTCACTGAATGAATAAAATTATCAAATAAAATTTAGGGGATAGAATTATAGAAAAAAAAGAAGCCGCACCCGAGGCGTGACGAAACTCCGATAGACATGATTTGAGAGCTCA
>NZ_DXVR01000083.1:0-13030 GCF_019417265.1 Bacteroides sp. | reverse complement strand
AAGCATATCATCCTATCATTTTATTAAGCAACAGGCTTAAATCAAGAACGGTGGTGTTTCTCAGAAACAGTGTTGCACCAGACGCCAGTTGTAACTTCGCCCACCTTATCGGTAAACGTTCTATTTTCCGCCACACCGACTTTATCGGCTGTAAAACAGTCGATAAAGAAAAAATGTTATTAGGAAAAAATTTAGATTTAACATTATTGTTTATAGTAACATGGCAGAAGTGCTTTCTTATCGCAGTCCTTACCATGAAGAATACACTCAAATAAGTGTTTCAGGTAATCCTGAGGATCGAGTTTGTTAAGCTTGCAACTCTCTATCAGCGAGAAGATGAATGCCGTATTCTCCGCGGCAGCCTCACTGCCTATGTTCATACAGTTCTTAAGCAACAGCTTTACCGGTTTCATCCTCTGCTCGCAGAGGTTGTTCGATATTTCAGCCGTACCGTCCTTGAGTACATTCACCAGAGAATTCCATTGATTCAATGTGTAGTTTATCGCTCTTTTCATCAGGTCGTTTGCCATGATATGAACATCCTGCTGCATCGTAAGTGCCAGACGGCGTATACGTTCCATAATAGGCCACAAGAGTTTCTTTCTCTTCTCGCATACGCCCGAAGGGCTTAGGTTCATTTTGCTGATTGTATCGTTAATCTTGAACAGACTTCCTATTTCGTCTATTACCAGCATCGCTCTTATGTCTGAAGCGAGTGCATCCACCCACAGCCTGCGGTCATGTGTCCAGCAGCCTATATGTAGAACCTTGGAATCAGCACCGTCATACATCTTGTAAACCGTATAACCGTCAGTGGACATGCTTCCATCGAAAGACTCCAGAAAGGCTTTTACCACATCTGACGCCCTGCTGCCGTTGTTATAATGGTAATACACCATCTTGATATTCTTTGCAAAGAAAGTCCAGAGGTATTTCTTTCTGCAGACCTTACCTTCTTCGGTTTCCACCCCTACAAGCTCAGTAGTCTCGTCCACCATCAGATATTTGGCCTGCTGTACAATCTTCTTGAAAACTTCCTCCAGATACTCTCTGAGTTTTGCTATACCGTTATGGAGATAGGTGTTCAGTGTGGTGTTGCTTATTTGGAGGCCTTCTCTTGCAAGAAGTCTTATCTGCCGGTTCTCAGGCATGCTGAAGTCATATTTCAGACAGAGCAGACGTGCAAGCAATTCCGGTGATAAGATACCGCCAAGGTTCTTCAGCGGATGTTCCATCGTATTCTCGAAGCTGCCATCGGCAAGCTTTACCCTTGCCACCTTATAAACATGCTCCACGTTATGAGCCTTTATATGTTCTATCACCCTGTATTCACACACATCAGGCATACCGTTACGGTTCATAAACCTTGCACCTTCAGGAAGCTGATAATAGTCTTCTATTTCATGTACAACAACTTTGTTTACTTTCAGTCTTGTCTTTTCTGCACGTGGGGCAGTCTCTTTACTGCGTGTGGTTTTAGTTCCTGAAGTTGGATTACTGCTGCCGGAAGGTGTATTGCCGCCTTCATCGTTCCCGTGGTTTTCATCATCCTTCTTCTTGCCAGAGCCGTCATACTCTGATTTCTCCAGAGCATACTTGTCGATGTTACGATTGTTCAGCAGTCTTCTTTGTTCGGAAGTACGGCCGAAGCGGTGCTTTCGGCTGTCATCAAGCTGCAGTCTGATATTAGAAACCTCGTTTGCCGGCAATCTGTTCACTTGGTCTTTTGCTTCAAGTTGCTTTCTCATCTGTTCCAGTTCTTTCCTGTATTGTTCAACTGTAGCTGATTGCCTTTCGATGGTATTATTAAGCCCATCGATGGTATTCTTGAGATCGTTGATAGTATCCTTCAGAGCCTTTGAGTCCTCTTTATGTTCTTTATCAATAGACTCAAGCCTCGCAATCAGTTCTTTATTCTGTTTGCGAAGCCCTGCCTTTTCTTCGTTTGCCAGACCAAGCTGGCAGCAAAGTAACTCGTATGCTCTTTCATCTATCATACCTCAAAGGTACTAAAAATCAGGCACTTACGCAAACTTTTAAGCAATTATTTTTACATTATTCCCTTGAAAATCAACACTTTATTGTTCATTCTTCAGGTGTTACATACATCCTGTCGACTACGATGCTTTCTGTCAGATAGGCCATGTCCGACCACTGTATACGGTAGCATCTGGAGACTTCGTCAAACACAGGTTTCTTGAACTTTCCCATGACCGGACGTTTCTCGTAAAGCACATAAAAGCCGCGTTCGTAATGAAGGATCTTTACGACCGTACGGTTTCTTGACATAAACATATATACATTGGATGTATCGCTAGGGTCAAGTGACATCTCTTCCCTTATACTCTCACACAGGCGGAAGATTCCTTTCCGCAAATCAACATTACCGTTAAACAGGTAATAGTTCAGGTTAGCACTCAGTCCCAGCATATCATCCTATCATTTTATTAAGCAATATGCTCAAATCAAGAACGGTGGTATTTCTCAGGAATAGTGTAGCGCCTGATGTCAGCTGCAACTTCACCCATCTTATCGGCGCTTCGCCTTCCGGTTGTTTCACTTCCATCTTCACAGTTGGACTGTTACAAGGTTTGCCGGTTATCTGAACTTTAGCAACCTTGGGCTGATCAACCTGAACTGTCTTGCCTAACTTCTCGCTCCACAGCTGATGACGCTGCCAGTTCATGAACTTGTCGTAATTTACTCCATAATCTGCACAGAACTCGCGAAGATCCTTGGTCTCGCTGCATAACTGGTAGAGGTCATATACCTCCTGATAGTTTACTTTTTCTTTCGCCATAATCATTGTTCTTAAAGGTTACGGCGCAAAGGTATATCTGAGATAGACACTTGTCAAGGCGGAAAATAGAACGTTTACGCAAGAAATATAGACACTTTATTTTGTCTTTTTATAGGTCTTTTTGCTGTATATTTCAATCGTGGATTAAGGGTGCAGTGCTATCGCTGAATAGTTACGGGGATTCCTATATCAAGTTCTTTTTACAAAATAATAGTTCTCCTCCCTGCTGTTTCGTGTATAATAATATGGTATTTTATATTTTCATTTCCTTCAACTCCCTATAAAGCCTCTGCACCGGCAGCCCCATAACATTGAAATAAGATCCATGTATGCCTGACACTCCGATGAAACCAATCCATTCCTGTATGCCGTATGCACCTGCCTTGTCGTAAGGTTTGTAATTGTCTATATAGAAGTCTATTTCTTCGTCTGTCAGTGTGTCGAAAGTAACATCTGATACAGAACAGAAGCTTTTCTGAAATTCGCGTGTGGTGATGCTTACTCCTGTCATTACCTGGTGGGTGTGTCCGGACAGAATTTTCAACATTCTTACAGCATCTTCCCTGTCTTTGGGTTTGCCAAGTACTTCACCATTGGCATAGACTGTTGTGTCTGCTGTTATCACAAGATCGTTTTCTGCCATGAACGGGCGGTAGGCGGCAGCTTTTATGCGTGATATGAATTCAGGTATTTCACTTCCTTTCAGATGTGGAGGATAACTTTCGTCAACACCTTTTATCAGTTTGACTTCGTAATTGATGCCCAAACCGGAGAGGAGTTCGCGGCGGCGTGGTGAGTTTGATGCCAGAATAATGTTGTATTTCTTTAGATTGTCTAACATATGTTTTTTTAGTTTTTTAGTTTAAAGTTTTTAAGTTTGGAATTCGCTATCATTATCGAACTAAATAACTCAGGAACTTACAAACTAACAAGAGTTTACCATCCGAATGCTTCTTCATGTGACATCCATTTTCCTTGTGCACGCAGTACTTGCTCTATCACGTCACGGCCGCAGCCTTGACCTCCGGCACGATGGGATATGTACTTGCATACAGCCTTGATGTCGGGTGCGGCGTCAGCCGGGCAGCAAGGGAGACCTACGAGGCGGAGTACTTCATAGTCGGGTATGTCGTCGCCCATATAAAGTACTTCTTCTGGTTTGAGGTCGTATTTTTTTATCAGTTCGTTGTATTCCTTTGTCTTTACTGAAGCTCCCATGCATACGTCTTTTACTCCGAGTCCTTCAAATCTTAATCTGACGGCTTCGGTGTGTCCGCCGGTGATTATTGCTATATGTAATCCGCATTTTACGGCGAACTGTATGGCGTATCCGTCTTTGATATTTATCATGCGCATAGGTTCTCCGTTGGGATGGAGAGGTACTGTATCGCCACTTAAAACTCCGTCAACATCGAAGAATAGTGCCTTGATTTTTGTGAGGTCGTAGTCTATCATATTTTGTTCGTATTATAATTGTGTATGCTTTTGCTTATAAGTTTGTATAGCTCTGCTATGCCTGGTTCATCTTTAAGCATTTCAAGATGGCTGTCCATGATGTTGCGGTCGTCTCTTTGGGCGGGGCCTGTCTGGGCTGATACCGGAGATAAATGGTGTACCTTTTCGGCTGTCTCGTCTATCAATGGCAGCATAGCGCTGAATGGCAGACTGTGGGATGAAAGAAGATGTTCGCAGATGGAATACATATGGTTGCTGAAATTACATGCGAAAACAGCTGATATGTGCAGGTATTTTCTTTGTTCGGATGAGGCTTCGAATACATGGCTGCTCAACAGTGAGGCTGTCTTGATGAGTAAATCTGTGTCTTCTTTACTGTTTGCCTCTACAAAGAAGTGTACATTATTAAAATCTACTTTTCTCTGCTTGCTGAATGTCTGCATTGGATATAGCACGCCATATCTGGCTGTAAGTCTTTTCCAAATATTGATGGAAACGCTTCCGGCAGTATGTACAAACAAGGCATTGGGATTGCATTTCACTAGCTGTGGAAGTATTGTTTCGAGTACAGAGTCTTTGAGTGATACTATGTAGATGTCTGCATCACTGTCTGTCGATGTTATATCTGTAGTGTAGGGGCAGCCTATACTTTCTGCCAGTTCTTTGGCTGATTCCTGAGTCCTGCTGTAAATCATTTTTATATGGCATCCGGCTTCGTGGAATGCTTTTCCAAGATGTGTAGCTACGTTGCCGGCTCCAATCATTACTATTGAAGGATGTTTTTCTGAATATTCCACTGTCATTTTCCTCCGTATTTGTTGATATGTATTTTTTCCCATTGTAGATGCGACTCGTCGAAAGGTTTTCTTTCCATTCCTTTATGTCCGATGGCGATGATGGATAGAGCCTGTAGCTGTAGTGGCAGGTCCAATACTTCGTGAACGTATTCGTTTGATGGAATGCCGCTTGCCGTAAATCTTTCGCGCAACTGTACCCAGCAACTTCCAAGTCCGAGGTCTTCTGCCTGCAGCTGTATCATGATGGATGCTATTGATACGTCTTCAATCCATACATCGCTCGCCATGGGATCGGCTGTTACGACTATTGCCAATGCGGCATCTTTTATGAACGATGAACTTGCTTCCTTGCAGTATGAAAGTTTTTCAAGTGTTTCCTTGTCGTCAACTACGATGAACTGCCAGCAGTTGGTTCGTTTGGATGTTGGCGACATGAGTGCTGCTTTGAGCAGTGTGACTACTTCTTCCTGAGTGAGTTCCTGTGGAGTGAATTTGCGCATACTGCGCCTTGATTTTATGAGGTCGCTGAAATTTTTCATATGTGAAAATTTAAAATGATAGTCACAAATATATGATTTTCGTTTTAAAGGCTGAAACTTTTTATGTAAATTTGCGATATATGGCAATACGTTTGGTTACATATGAACACTCTGAAACGTTGCCTCAGCTTCCTGAGAAGAACGTCTTTCATTCGGTAGGCCTGTTTAGGATTCTTGAACGGACATCCGGATATACTCCTTTTATGCTTGTGGCCTTTGATGGGGACAGACCTATAGGTAAATTGTTATGTGTAATCAGAAAGTCTTGGTTTATAAGGGAGTGTGTTATATATGATACTGGCGAGTATTTTGATACGGATATTAGGCATGACCTGATTTTCGATGAACTTCTTTCGTACTTTACAGCCCGGAACAAGGATAATTTCTTTCTGATAGAGTTCAGAAACTTGACAGAACCGCTTTTCGGATACCGTTATTTCAGGAAGAACGGATATTTTCCTATAAAACGTTTGAGGGTGATTAATTCCATTCATCACACAACTTTGGATAAGTGGATGGGGGCTTCAAGAAAACGACAGATACAGCAGGCTTTGAAAAACGGTGCTGTAATTGGAGTAGCAGAAAACAAACAGCAGGTTCAAGGACTTTTCAGAATGCTGAAGAACTATTATTCTTCGAAAGTGTTCAAATATTTTCCCGGAGTAGATTTCTTTACGTCTTTATTGGAACTTGGTGAAGAATGCGGAGAGATGGGAAAAATATTTACAGTCTCATATAATGGTAAGATTATTGGAGGCTCGTGTTGTCTGTTCTCTGACGATACGGCATTTCTGCTGTTTTCCGGTGGAATGCGCAAGAGTTATCCTTCTTTATATCCCGGTGTGTTGGCTGTATGGAATGCTATGCTGTATTCAAGGGAGAAAGGTTATAGTCATTTTGAGTTTATTGACGCCGGACTTCCTTTTAAAAAATACGGATACCGTGATTTTATATTGAGGTTTGGAGGCAAGCAATTGAGTACCCGCCGGTGGTACAGACTGAAATGGAAATGGCTGAATAGGATAATGGAAAAGATATATGTTTGATATAACAGTCGATTGCAAAGTTAAGTTTCCAAAATCAAAGTTCAGACGTTATAAAAAAGTAATAAGGATAAATATTTACTGAAAAAGTTTCGTATTTTAATCCAAATTTCTTTTCTTTGTCTTATAGAATTTATGAACTTTAATTTAATATCAAAAAAACAACATCATTATGAAAATATCTCATATTGAACATTTGGGCATTGCTGTAAACAGTATCGAAGAAGCCCTGCCATACTATGAAAATGTATTGGGATTGAAATGTTATAACATCGAAACAGTAGAAGACCAGAAAGTTAGAACTGCATTCCTGAAATGTGGTGAAACAAAAATAGAGCTTCTTGAACCGACAGGTCCTGAAAGTACAATAGCTAAATTTATTGAGAATAGAGGAATGGGTGTACATCATGTGGCTTTTGCCGTTGAAGATGGTGTAGCAAATGCTTTGGCTGATGCCGAAGGTAAAGGAATCCGCCTTATAGATAAGGCTCCACGTAAGGGAGCGGAAAACCTTAATATCGCTTTTCTTCATCCGAAATCAACAATGGGGGTTTTGACAGAACTTTGTGAAAAATAAAATACAGGTTGAGGCGATGGTTGGAATAACTGTTTTATAGATATATTTGAAGAGTCAGTTTGCATATTATTATGTAAGCCGACTCTTCACTTATTTTATGCAGCCTCGTCCGGTAAATGTTATTATAAACTTTAAAAATACTTATAACTATGAGTAATCAATTGGAAAAAGTGAAAGAGCTTATAGAACTGCGTGCTCAGGCCCGTCTGGGAGGTGGTGAAAAGGCTATTGAAAAACAGCATGCTAAAGGTAAATATACAGCACGTGAACGTATCTCTATGTTGCTTGACGAAGGTAGCTTCGAAGAACTGGATATGTTCGTAAAACACCGTTGTACAAACTTCGGAATGGACAAGAAACATTATCTTGGCGACGGTGTCGTTACAGGTTACGGTACTATAGAAGGACGATTGGTATATGTATTTGCACAGGATTTCACTGTATCTGCTGGATCGTTGTCTGAAACAATGTCACAGAAAATATGTAAGGTGATGGATATGGCCATGAAGATGGGTGCTCCATGTATCGGACTTAATGACTCGGGTGGTGCACGTATCCAGGAAGGTATAAACGCTTTGGCCGGTTATGCCGAGATTTTCCAGCGCAATATCCTTGCTTCGGGTGTCATTCCTCAGATTTCCGGTATTTTCGGTCCTTGTGCCGGCGGTGCTGTTTATTCTCCTGCTTTGACTGACTTTACTCTTATGATGGAAGGTACATCCTATATGTTCCTAACAGGTCCTAAGGTTGTCAAGACAGTGACAGGTGAAGATGTGTCACAGGAAGACCTTGGTGGTGCTAGCGTACACTCAACACGTTCCGGAGTTACTCATTTCACTGCTTCTACAGAAGAAGAAGGTCTGGCATTGATCCGTAAACTTTTGAGCTATATTCCACAGAATAACCTTGAAGAGGCTCCATATGTAGATTGTACAGACCCAATTGACCGTCTGGAAGATTCTCTTAACGAGATTATCCCTGACAGCGCGAACAAGGCTTACGATATGTACGAAGTAATCGGTGCTATTGTAGATAATGGTGAGTTCCTTGAAGTTCAGAGAGATTTTGCAAAGAATATCATTATCGGTTTTGCTCGTTTCAACGGACAGTCTGTAGGTATTGTTGCCAATCAGCCTAAATTCCTTGCAGGTGTGCTTGACTGCAATGCGTCACGTAAGGGAGCACGTTTCGTTCGTTTCTGCGACGCTTTCAATATTCCTATTGTTTCGCTTGTTGACGTTCCTGGATTCTTGCCTGGTACTGGCCAGGAATACAATGCTGTTATTCTTCATGGAGCTAAATTGCTTTATGCATACGGTGAGGCTACAGTGCCTAAGGTTACTATCACATTGCGTAAGTCGTATGGTGGTTCACACATCGTGATGAGCTGTAAGCAGTTGCGCGGTGATATGAACTATGCATGGCCTACTGCCGAAATTGCCGTGATGGGTGGTGCAGGTGCGGTAGAAGTGCTTTATGCAAAAGAAGCTAAGGAAGCTGAAGATCCTAAGGCATTTATGGCTGAAAAAGAAGCTGAATACACTAAACTGTTTGCTAATCCTTATAATGCTGCAAAATATGGTTATATCGATGACGTGATTGAGCCTCGTAATACCCGTTTCCGCATTATACGTGCATTGCAGCAGTTGCAGACCAAGAAACTTACTAATCCGTCGAAGAAACACGGTAATATTCCTTTGTAATAAATTAAAATCTGAAAATATGATGAGAAAACTTAATATCGGAATGTTCCTTTCTTTGATGCTGTTGGTGGCTTTTTCGTCCTGCAAGGAACAAAAGCCTAACAATAAGGTAGTCATCAATGAAGTGCTTGTCGATAATCAGAGTAACTTCCAGGATGATTACGGATTGCACAGCGGATGGATAGAAATATTCAACAAATCGTATAGCAGCGCCGATTTGGCAGGATGCTTGCTCCGTGTAAGCTCACAGCCGGGTGATACTGCCGCTTATTTTATTCCAAAAGGTGATGTGTTGACTCTTTTGAAACCTCGCCAGCACACATTGTTTTGGGCGGATGGTGCACCTCGTCGTGGTACTTTCCACACAAATTTTGTTTTGAGCAAAACAAACGAGAACTGGATTGGACTTTATGATTCTGGCAAGAAGCTTCTTGATCAGGTTGTTGTTCCGGCAGGTGTACTTAAAGAAAATTATTCTTATGCCCGTGTGAGCGATGGCTTGAACGAATGGGAAGTGAAGGATGACAGTGCCGAAAAGTATGTTACACCTAGCACAAACAACAAGACTATAGAAAGTAATCCTAAAATGGATAAGTTCGAACAGCACGATCCTGTTGGTGTGGGTATGGCGATTTCGGCTATGGCAGTCGTATTTACAGGCCTGATTCTGCTTTATATTTGCTTTAAGTTTGTCGGTAAGGCTGCAATTGCTTTGCGTAATCGTAACGCTATGAAAGCACAGAATGTGACAGACCATAAGGAAGCTAAGGAAATGAAACTTGGTGAAGCTCCAGGAGAAGTTATTGCCGCGATATCTATGGCATTGCACGAAGCTCAGGGTGCTGATCACGATGTGGAAGAAACTATCCTTACAATAAGCCGCGTAAAACGCAGTTACTCACCATGGAGTTCGAAGATTTACACTTTGCGTGAAACTCCGAACAAGAAATAACTTTGATAAAATTTAATCGTATGAAAGAATATAAATATAAGATAAACGGTAACTTGTACAAGGTTACTGTTGGAGATATACAAGACAACAATGTAAAGGTAGAAGTTAATGGAACTTCATATACCGTAGAATTAGAAAAATCGGCAACACCTAAAATCAAACCGGTAGTGCGTACTGCTGCCACTACTCCTGCTGCTCCTCCACCAGCAGTGGCACGTCCTGTTGTAGCCGGAAGTAAATCGGGTATCAAATCTCCGTTGCCTGGAGTCATTCTTGACATAAAAGTCAAGGAAGGTGATACTGTTAAACGTGGACAGACTTTGCTCGTTCTTGAAGCAATGAAGATGGAAAACGATATCAAGTCCGACCGTGACGGTAAAGTTACTTCTATCAAAGTAAGTAAAGGTGAATCTATTCTTGAAGGTACTGACCTTATAATTGTTGAATAATATGGGAGAATTTGTTAGTTTTTTGCAGAATAACCTGGCAGATTTCTGGACATATACCGGTTTCTTCAATGCTACTCCACAGCATCTGATAATGATTCTTGTAGGTATATTCTTCATCTATCTGGCAGTGGCAAAGGAATTTGAACCTATGTTGCTGATTCCTATCGGTTTCGGTATTCTGATAGGTAATATTCCTTTTAATATGGAAGCCGGCCTCAAGGTAGGTCTTTATGAGGAAGGCTCAGTGCTTAACATTTTGTATCAGGGTGTAACGTCGGGATGGTATCCGCCTCTTATATTCCTGGGTATCGGTGCCATGACGGACTTCTCAGCCTTGATATCAAATCCTAAACTGATGCTTATCGGTGCGGCTGCACAGTTTGGTATCTTCGGAGCATACATGCTTGCACTTGAATTCGGTTTCGACCCTATGCAGGCAGCAGCTATCGGTATTATCGGTGGTGCTGACGGTCCGACAGCCATCTTCCTTTCGTCCAAGCTGGCTCCTAACCTGATGGGTGCGATTGCGGTTTCGGCATATTCATACATGGCTCTCGTTCCTGTGATTCAGCCGCCTATCATGCGTCTGCTCACAACTAAGAAGGAACGTCTTATCCGTATGAAAGTTCCTCGTGCCGTTTCGCATACAGAAAAGGTGATGTTCCCTATAGTAGGTCTGTTGCTTACTTGTTTTCTTGTTCCTTCAGGTCTTCCATTGTTGGGAATGTTGTTCTTCGGTAACCTGTTGAAGGAAAGTGGTGTTACACGTCGTCTGGCAGAAACAGCCCGCGGTCCGCTGATTGATACTATCACTATCCTGTTGGGACTTACAGTAGGTGCTTCTACTCAGGCATCTGAATTCCTGACTCGCGATTCAATCTTTATCTTTGCACTTGGTGCTTTGTCATTTATCATAGCAACTGCTTCAGGTGTGTTGTTCGTTAAGTTCTTCAACTTGTTCCTGAAGAAAGACAACAAGATTAATCCGCTTATCGGTAATGCCGGAGTATCAGCAGTACCTGACTCAGCACGTATTTCGCAGGTAGTAGGTCTGGAATATGACCCAAGCAACTATCTGTTGATGCATGCTATGGGTCCAAACGTAGCCGGAGTAATCGGTTCGGCTGTTGCAGCAGGTATTTTGTTGGGATTCCTTGTGTAAGTCAAAACTTAATAGTATAAAAAATCAGACAAGTTACATATGGTGTAGCTTGTCTGATTTTTTTGATTTATATCAAAAAGTTGTTTGATTAAGTAATTTTTATATTTTCTATGGATTTCGAATTTTAATATTGGAATATATTTGCGCGAAATTTAACAAAAAGACTAAATTATGACTACAACAAGAACAGTTAAGTATCACGTGCCTCAGCAGGGTTTGTATGTTTATTCAAGAACTGTTGATGGTAAAACAGAACTTATTGTTTTAAACAGCACTGACATTGAACAAGTATTGCCGAACAACCATTTCAAGGCTTTGATTAATGAAAGTGTTGAGGGGAAAGAAATTTCAAGTGGAAAGAAAATCGATTTAAGAGAGAACATAGTAGTTCCAGCTCGCAAGTCGGTTATTATTGAGTGTTAATGGGAATTTTGTGAAACTATTAAAAAAGCGATGTTACCTCAGGAGTGGAGAACATCGCTTTTTTGTTGTATTATACAGTTTTTATTTACTTCTGTATTCTTTGAAGAATTTACAGAAATAGTGCCACTGGTATTCTATACTGTTATTCCAGTATTTACCATCGTGAACTCCCGGTCTGGTAATGTAATCGTGGTCGATACCTCTTTTCAGCAGTTCTGCATGTAGATTATTGTTTACTTCAAAGAAGAAATCACCGCTACCGCAATCGAATATTATTGCCAAATCTCCGTTTTTAATCTTGTCCAATTGGTTTATTACAGTGTGATTGTTCCAGACATCCATATTACTGTTCATTTCACCTAACTGTTTTTTCATTTCCCAGTTGTTGGGGAACGGACGTATATCGACTCCTCCACTTGTGGCACCACCGGCACCAAATGTGTCCTTGTGTCTTATAGACAGCCATAAACCGCCATGACCACCCATGCTTAATCCTGTTATGGCTCTACCGCTGCGGTCCTTTATTGTATTATAGTTTGAATCTATATATTCTACCAATTCTTTTGCAACAAATGTTTCAAACTGGTTTTTAGGATTTATCGGACTGTCCCAGTACCAGCTGTTTTCTCCATCGGGGAACACAATAAAAGCACCGTCCCTGTCTGCCATGTCCTTAAGTTCAGGTTTTATGTTGAGCCATGTTCTTGCATCGCCTCCGTATCCGTGAAGCAGGTATAGTGCAGGACATTTCTGATTGTTTATGGCCTGTTCCGGTACGACAACTATGACTTCTATTTCTCTATCCATTTTCTCGCTTCTCACCATCAGAGTGTCAATTCTTGAAGCATAGGATGTTGCTGTTGCGGTCAATGCAACAAATACAAGCAGTGTTTTGAAGATTCTGTTTATCATATATATCAGTTTTTTTAGTTGTAAAGTTAGCAGTAAATTTTCTATAAAAATGCATTTGAGCCATGTTTTTTGTAATATCCTTAATTCCGCAACACATTTCTAAAGAGAATAATTTAAAGTACTGAGTAATAATATATTGCCCAGTACTTTGTCATGTCAGAAGATTCACTTAACTTAGTGTTGTATATAAAAGTTCATAAATCTTCATCTGACATGGC
>NZ_DXVR01000082.1:0-13355 GCF_019417265.1 Bacteroides sp. | reverse complement strand
AAAGGACATTGATGCTTTTGCAAAGAAGCACATGTCCATAAACTGGGTTACAGAAACGTACCAAACAGCTCAAAAATGTAGGCTGAATTGGGAACGTTAAACTGGACACCCTACCTAATAATTTAACTTAGTATAGATATAAGTTCGCCGAAACTGCTGCAACTGTAGCTCTTTTCATCAATATATAATTGCATTTCAGACGATGAAAGTACTTTCAGTTCCGGCAGTTTTTTATCTTCCGGTGCAGCCTGTTCTTCCAGACACAGAAAACCGTGACGGTTCAGTGCGTTTTGTGTCCAGTGCTTGAGTACCGGATTATCAGTATATAGAATGATGGAACGGTCGGCTTTTACGGTTGGGGAGTAACCTCCGTGCATAAGGTCGAACCTTATTTCTGCTTCCGGGAAAAGCCTGTCCATCAGTCCGGATAGAATTATGTCTTCAGTAACCCCTGAATGAAGTCCGTTTTTCGGAGTAAGCAGCCAGAGATAGTCGGCTGTTACCAATGCCTGCTCTATGTCGTGGGTGGAGAGTAATATAGCTTTGTTCTCTTCGTGGGCCAGGCGGTGAAGCAATGTGAGTATCTCTATTCTGCTTACCGCATCAAGGAAGGCTGTCGGTTCGTCAAGAAGTATTATCGGGCATTCCTGGACTATAGCTTTGGCAATCATGGCCTTTTGACGTTCACCGTCAGAGAGATTGGCTGTATAATTTTCGGCTTTGTGGCTTATTCCCGTAAGGTGCAAGGCATAGTCTATGATTTCTTTGTCGTAGGCAGACAAGCGGCCGAAGAATCCGGTGTGTGGCTGCCTTCCAAGAGCTACAAGCTGTCGCACTGTCAATGCTCCTGCAAAGATTCGTTCCGTCAATACAAGTCCGATGGTGCGCGACAGTTCCTTTTCTGTGTATCTCGCAATTGGTTTATCCATAAGGGTAAGGCTGCCGTCAAGTATGCTTTGCGAAGCGGAGATTGTACGCAGGAGAGTTGACTTTCCCGCACCATTCGGACCGAGCAGACATGTCAGGTTACCACCTTTCAGACTGAAGTCGAGGTTGGACTGTACGGCTGTTTTCTTGCCTTTAATATTATAACCGATACTCAGATTTGAAGCTGTAATCACGTCTTTGATTTCCATCAGTTAAAGTATTGTATTTTCTTCTGGTTAATAATTACATATATAATTACCGGAGCTCCGAGTACCGGTGTTACTGCATTTATCGGTATGATACCGTTCTCGCCGGGAAGGATGCTTACTATTGAGCATAACAGAGCCATCGCAGCTCCGCAGAGTGCGGTAGCCGGGAGAAGTGAATTATGATTCGATGTGCCTAACAGAAGCCGTGCGATATGAGGTACGGCCAGTCCGATAAACGAAACAGGCCCACAGAAAGCTGTTGTAACGGCTGTCAGTATTCCGGTAGACAGCAGGAGTAAGTTTCTTGTACGTCGGATATTGACACCAAGATTTTCCGCATATCTTGTTCCCAGAAGAAGTGCGTTCATCGGCTTGATTAGCATAACAGATATTGCCAGTCCGATTAGTAACATCGAAGCGAAGGCGGGAAGTTGTGTTAGCGATACACCTCCGAAATTTCCCATTCCCCAAGTGATGTAGGAGTGTACTCCTTCGGCTGTAGAAAAGAAGTTGAGAAGAGATATAGCTGAGGAAGTGACGTATCCTGTCATAATTCCGGCTATGAGAAGCATTACATTATTCTTTATCAGTGTGGAAAGAAACAGGATGAATGCCATTATGGCAAACGCTCCGGTCATGGCACCTGCAATTACGGACAGAAATCCGCCAAGGTTTACTGTCGATACCGCTATGCTCCCTCCCATACCAAGTATCACCAATGCAGCTCCAAGGCTTGAACCGGCGCTTATTCCCAGTATGGATGAATCTGCCAAAGGATTGTTGAACACGGTCTGCAACATCAGTCCGGACACTGCAAGTGCGGCTCCGGTGAGTATTGCAGTAGTGGTTTGTGGTACGCGCGACTGCAGGACGATGTACGCCCAGCTGTTTTTTTCTGCCTCTCCGCCACAAAGTATGTCAGTAACTGCGGATGCCGGAATACTGACCGAACCGTAATACAGGCTTATGGCGGCAAGCACTACAGTCAGAATGGCAAGCAGCGTGATGTATAGAGTATTCCTGTTTCTCAAAATCTTCTTTTTTATAAATCAAAAACCAATATCCCGGCTGAAAAATATTATCATCATCCTAAAAAATATCGTCAGCAGGAAAAATATATCATAAGCTAAAACTCCAACCCCGTAAAATAGCGTGTTTTCTCACCTTTCATAATTTCCGGATGGAAGATTATAATCAGATCTCTGAGCAGTGCTTCCGGATGAAAGGGTGTTTCTTCGTAGAAATTCACGTACGAGGTATTGCACCCAAAGATACGCTTATTTTTCCATGCGTCAAAATTGGCGTATGGAGAGTAGTCTTTTTTAAGCTCAGAATAGGTCTTGTCCTGTTTCTGATTATACTTGATGAGCCAGAAGTCTGCTTTTTGGCCTTTGTACAGAACCGTTTCGAACGACATTGGCACCGAGCCACTTTCCGTTGTGTAGCTGAATATATAGTCTGCTCCGGCATCGTCAATCATTTTTGCTGTAGTGCTTTTCCCGCCCGGAACATACCATGCCGATGAGTATTTAAGTTCGAGAATTACCGTAGGTCGGTTTGTTACATCTTTGGCAATTTGTTTCAGCGAAAGATATTCATTTTCTACACTCCTGAACAGTGAGTCGGCCTCTTGTTCTCTCCCTGTCAGAAGCCCGTAGAACTTCATCCATTCGGCTCTGCCAAGGGGAGATGTTTCCATATAGTCGGCACATTCTATAATCGGCACTCCTATACTTTCTATTCTTCCGTAACCTCCGCTGTTCTCAAAAGGTGAGAGAAGAACGGCATCAGCATTGAGGTCGATAATCTTTTCTATGTCCGGACTCATGGATGAGCCGCAGTCGGTTATAGCCCCCTTTTCATACATAGCCTTTATCTGTGGGTGTTTGATATACTGTATGTCGCACACACCGGCTATGGATTCTATACCTCCAATTTCGGCTATGAGTGAGTTGTGTACAGATGAGTAAACTATGGCATTTTCGAGAGGCGTGCGTACTATAGTTCCTTCAGGCAGATTGCTGCTCTTGGCATTGTTTCTGTCTGTCAGTATATACGTGTGGAGTGTTTTCAGTGTATCCCACGGATTGCGCAGTTCCACTTTGGTGTAATTCTTGAATTTCAGTATTCTGATGTTTTCGGCATAACGGAATTTCACTGTATCGACCGGAGTTTCAGAATGCGAGGAAGTCCTGCTTCCTCCGCCGCATGCAGAGAGAAGCAGGACTAATGTTACTATATTGGCAGATAGTAAAAATGATTTCTTCATTATAATAATGATGCAGATATTGGTTTTAAGACTGTTATTCTGTCACAAAACGTATTCCTGTAGTGTATTGGCCGGCTTCAAACTTAGATTTCTTGTTCCCGTCCTTGTCGTATACATATATGTCGTTCAATGCTCCGTATGGTTGGTTGATTATGTACACATCTTCTGTTTCAGGGTCAACAGCTATACCGCCCGGGGTTGGTATATCGCTGAATTTTACAAAATCAGTTTCTTTACCGGTCTTAACATCGTAAACAAAGCATCTTGCTCTTTCCGGCAGATAGTATTCAGAGTACAGGATATACATCTTGTCGCCCTTGTTGGCTATGTATGTAGCATTGCAGAGTTCTTCAACCTGATATGTGTCGGGATTTATACGCTGCAAAGTTCCGTAGATATAGTCCTTTTCCTCAAGTCCGTCTTTACCGGCATAATTACCATTCGACACAATATACACAAAACCGTCGCTGCCAACAATGCTTTGTGTATAAGGATTAAGCAATACTGTTATATCCTTGACTTTGGTCATAGTCTTTGCATCTACTACCGCAACTGTATTTTCTTTGCCATATCCGGAGATATTTACAAATACTTTTCCTTTGGTATAAGACAGGCCTTCCGGATGATCACCTACTTTTACTGAAGAAACTATTTCCTGCGACAGAGTATCTAGTTTTGACACAGTACCGTCGTATGCGGTGAAGAATACATATCCGTCGCCTGCTGTGGCAAATCTTGGTTCCAGAGGTTTATTGTTGGACATTGTCAGTGGCATGCTTTTTATTATTTTTCCTTCCTTGTCCAGTATCTCTATCTTTGAAGAAGTAGAACTTACTGCATATAGCTTCGAGCCGTAGACACACAAGTCTTGAAGGTCGCCTATTCCTTTGCCGTTACTTGTTGCATAAATATCGGACGAGGCAGTGCCTTTATCTATATCGTACCACTGTATTGAACCGTCATTGGCACCCCAGTTGCCAGTGTTAATTATATACGCTCCTGTGGTGATTACAGGTTTTTCTGTTCCACCGTCAGTTCCCGGTTCATCATTATTACATGATGTCATTGCTGCAATAAGAGGCATGGCAGCTGTAAGATAAATGAATTTCAATTTCATAATGTTCAGTTTTTTGTTTGTTATTATTTAATGATTAATATGTTTGTGCAGCCTTGAATATTTATTCCATATTCATAGAGTTTTATCTGTTATAGAATATAACTCAGTGATACTTTATAGTTTCTTCCCGGCATTGGGTAAAATCTTATAACCTCGTAGTTCTTTCCGCCGAGGTTCAGTGCATCCAACTGAACCTTGAATTTGTGTTTCTTCCAGGAGAAAAATCTGTATGCCGATAAGCTATGATCAGAATAAGGCTCTATCCTGTATGACGGGAGGTTTTGCGCCAGGGTATACCTCTCAGAAGCAAAAGTTACATTATATGTAATATTCACCCATGGGTTCTCTATAGTGAGACTTCCTCCTCCTGAATGTTTTGGAGTATACACTATCTGGTTTCTCCATGTCTTTGATTCAGGATCGGTTATATCCTCTGCCTGGATGAAGTTATAGTTAGCTGTGAGATAAAGGTTTATTTTGTCTGTCAGACTGTATTCCGACGATATGTTTACATCTGTGCCTATAGTTTCAACTTTACCTACATTCATCATTTTCCACACAAACATGGTTGGAACTGCAACAATCTTGTCGTTCACCTTATTATAATATACATCGGCCGAGAGACTAAGGAATCTGAGCCGCCTGTGAGAATCCGATTTACTGTATGTCACTCCGAAGTTTCCCTGGCGTGTGGTTTCCGGACGCAGGTTGGTATTTCCTATCAGGAGATAATACAGGTCGTTGAATGTAGGGGTTCTGAATATATCCTTATAAGAGGCTCTAATCCTCAGTCCGTGCAAGCGCAGAGGTTTCCACGATACACTTACGGCAGGAGACAGACGCTTTCTGTCGTCTGCTGCTTTTCCTATCTTCACATTCTCTGTTATGTATGTGTTGAGCAACGAAGCCGAAGCAGAGAAGTTAGTACGTTCATATCTGGCAGCTAAAGCACTGAGTACAGTAAATCTTTCGGGAAACTGGCAGTCTCTCAGGTTGGTGTACAGATAATTATAAGCAAAATCCTGTGCAAATGAGAAAGAAAGATTCTTTACCGGACTGCCCATTACAGTGGCCGACAGATAGGTCTCGGTTTGTCTGTATCGGTCGTCAGTTATTCCGGAAGACTTGTCGTTATAATCTCTGTTCCAGCTGTAGTTGAACTTTCCCTGTATCTGCATTTTTAATTGTTTGTTCCATCTGTTCTCGTAACGCACCTGTCCGAAATAGTTTTTGTCATACAGCCTTTCGGCGGAGTAAGGATTATCGTAAACCACGCTTCCCGGCAGTCCTCTTTCTGAATCGAAAAGATATGCTTTTACCTGTAAGTCCTGTTTGGCAGTAATGGCTGAGTACAGATTGGCTTCCACTCTGTAAGAACGTATATCGCTGTTGTTCCTTTTTGCATCAATCAGTTGGCTACCGTTCCATAATTTGAATCTGTAGTTACCGTCGGCCTGCAGATAATCTCCATAAAATGAAAGGCCTGTCTTATCGCTTATTTTATGGCTATACATTACAGAGGGATTAACCAAACCGAAAGAGCCGGTCTTGAAGTTAGCGTTAATACAGTATTTCCCTTTTTCCATGTCAGGTGTTATAGTCTTTATGTTGAGAACTCCTGCTGAAGCAAAGGCTTTTGCACTCTGGTATATATCATCTGTCTGACCAATTGTAAGAGAAAGCTCTGATACATTACTCAAAGAGTACCTTGAAATATCTACCTGACCCGACTGGCAGTCGCTTATGCTTACACCATCGTATATAACTCCTGTATGTTGTGCTCCCATACTTCTTATGGAAACAGTCTTCAGTCCTCCTATGCCTCCGTAGTCTTTTACATTAACTCCCGAAAAGTGTCTTACTGCTTCGGCTACATCATACACTCCCATACGCTCCAGTTCTGATTTTTTCAATATCTGAAGCGGTGACGTTGCCATTAAAGCAGATGGAGTCTTTCTCGCACTGATAGTTACGTCCGGAATTTGGTGTATCCTACCGGTGATGCTGTCTGTGTTATGCTCCTGTGCCATAGATACCATTATCGGACACAAAAACAGTACAGTTACAGCGCACCTGTGGACAAAATAATTCAGTTTGCCCATTTCTTACTCAATAAGTGTATTACAAAAATTACATGTATCCGTCAGCATTCTTTCCTCGAGAATGTACGGCATGATTTATCGTTTTGCAGGTCTTCTGACTTACTCCGGATGGCTTTACCTTCCCGTCATGGCATCAGCCGCAGACAGTGGTAAGAAGAGATAATCAAGCAATCCTCTTTATGGAGATTACAGCAGCGGGACTGTCCGGGATTTTCACCCGATTCCCTTTTCATCCTCAGCCTGTGAATAGGCCTATCGGAACAAAACGTTACAAATATATGGAAAAAAAATGAAAAACCGGAAAACATTTAATGTATTTTCAGTTTTAAACAGGTTCTAAGCAGAGAGAACGAGTTTTATACTACAGACACCGATATAACCAAAGAGAAGAAATTCACGTATTTTTCGCTTATGATTATCTCAAAGGAAGATATCCGCACGACATATATATTGCAGCCACCATAATTATTATCATAAGCAGTTCGGCATATCGGTTTATACGGATAGCCACATCTGCATCCCTACGTTCGAAAGTACGCTCGTTGCTACCGATGAAAGGTTTATAGACAAGCTCCCCGAAATAATTGTGAGGTCCTCCGAAACGGCAATTCAGAATACCTGCAAGTGCAGCCTCAGGATATCCCGAGTTAGGGCTGGCATGTTCTCTGCCGTAACGGAGTACAAACTTCAGCAACGATGGATGTCCGGAAACTGCCACCATCAACAATGCAGTAAGACGTGCCGGTATATAATTCGCCGCATCATCAAGCTTTGCTGCACAGAAGCCGAACAGTCTGTAACGCTCATTCTTATAGCCTATCATTGAATCCAGTGTATTAATCATCTTGTATGTCAACATTCCAGGTACTCCCAAAAGCAGATACCAGAACAGTGGAGCTATCACCCCGTCACTCAGATTCTCAGCCAAAGTTTCCAGCGCCGCCGCACGTACTTCCTGACCGTCAAGTTCCTTTGTATCCCTGCCTACAATACGCGAAACCTGCAAACGGCCTTTCTCCAACGACACTTCCATAGCATCAAAAACCATCCGTACCTCATCTATCAGCGTCTTTCCTGCCAGGCAAAAGAATACTGCTGTAGCGGATATAATACCTCCTAACCAACTGCTATATGCAAAGGCATATTTCATTACGAAATATGACACAAGGAAAACTCCGGCAACCAACAGCAATACAGCCACCGCCCCCTTGAAACGACGGTTGCCGCCACGATTCCAGCTATGTTCAAAGAAACGTATCATCCTGCCGAAACCAACCACGGGATGAGGCAACCACATCGGGTCACCCAACAGTTTGTCCAAAGCCACTCCTGCCAGTAAAGGCAATATGACACACAACGATTGTAATTCCATTACTTACATTATTAATCAGTTCATCATTCAACCCACTCAATCATTTCTGCCAAGAATTTCATACAGCAAAGGCATATTCAGATGAGAACGCACATGAGCAGCCAATCTGTCATACTGCTCTTCCTTGAAAGTACGATAATCGGAAATGTTTCCCTTGTCAGCCTTCACATAAGGAGCCAGCAATAAATCCACTACAGCCTCATTGTCTAAAATACCATGCATATAAGTGCCAAAACACTTGTCGCCTACTCTCCATCCTTCGGTAGTTCCATCCTGCAGATAATTCAAAGGAACTGCATCGCTATCTGCTGTGATTTCACTTTGCCCCATATGAATCTCATATCCTCTACAGATATCTCCTTCCAGATTAAAGAATCTGAATTCAGTCTGACGTGTAACCTTATCGGACTGCATTACAGTTGAAACAGGCAGCAGACCAAGTCCCGGCAATCGGTTTATTCCTCCTTCCACTCCGTCAGGGTCTTCTACCGACAAGCCCATCATCTGATAACCTCCGCATATTCCAATAACGGTAGCACCATTACGTGCAGCCCTGACAACAGCCTCGGCTACTCCATTACGGCGAAGCTCCAGCAAATCATCAAGAGTGCTTTTCGTTCCCGGCATGATTACTATATCAGCCTTGCCTATTTCTTCAGTATTGTTTGTGTAATAGAGATTCACACGCTCGTCACGTTCCAGACGGTTGAAGTCAGTGAAATTCGATAAATGACGCAACAGCACAACCGCGATATTAACCTTTCCGCTTACCGCCGAACGCTGTTTCTGTTGCAGTTCAAGAGAATCCTCCTCTTCTATATAGATATCCTTATAATACGGAATCACCCCAAGCACAGGCACACCACATGTCTTCTCCATCAGTTTCACACCCGATTCAAACAGACGTAAATCACCGCGGAACTTATTTACTATTATCCCTTTTATGCGTTTGCGGTCTTCAGGTAACTGCAGTGCGATAGAGCCGTATGCACTGGCGAACACACCCCCACGGTCGATATCCGCCACAAGAATGACATCAGCATCGGCATATCTCGCCATCGGCATGTTTACAAGGTCCGTATCCCTGAGATTTATTTCGGAGATACTTCCTGCACCCTCCATAACTATAGGATTATATCGTGCAGCCAGCCTGTCGAAAGCTACACATACCTCACGGCGCAACTCTTCCCTTCCCTCTTTGCGGAAATATTCGTATGCACTGCGGTTGCCTATAGGCTTACCGTTAAGAACCACCTGCGATGTATAGTCCGAACTCGGTTTAAGCAAAAGAGGATTCATATCCGTATGACACGGCACACATGCAGCCTCAGCCTGTACCGCCTGTGCCCTTCCTATCTCCAAACCTTCAGGAGTGGCATAAGAGTTGAGAGCCATGTTCTGCGCCTTGAAAGGAGCCGGATGATAACCGTCCTGCAGGAAGATTCTGCACAGAGCCGTAGCCAATATACTTTTGCCTACATCACTGCCCGTACCGGCAAGCATCAAAGGGTGTAATCGTTTAATATTCTTAGTCATTGATGTAATATTTTTTACTGCTGATTATCGTTTCTCTCACTCCTGCGTACCACTGCCCTTACATTCTGCAACTGTGCAGCGAAAGGTATTCCTCTCCTTTTCAGCACACGCAGCAGTCCCATAGTGAAAGTAGTCTTGCCGCTGTCCGATGCAGCAGTTCCAATCAAAAACTGAGGTTTTACTACAGACATAAATCTCCTAATTATCATTTTCGGTCGCAAAAGTACAAATCTCCCCCCGAAATATCAAAGAAGCGTTCAAAGAAAGCCTTCAGTTTTTCCAGCACAGTCTTCTTCTTCACTTCCCTTGTCTTGTCGAAGATAGACATAGGAGGAAGAATTTTCGCTATACCCGTACCTGATTCCTGTATTCCCCCATCCTTGAAAGACTGGTTCACGAAATGATACGTTTCCTCCGGTTTCAGCTTCTCCTCCGAGATAATCTCATCCAACTGCCTGCGCTGCTGTTCCTTCACATACTTCTGCCAGTCATCACTGACATTCTTGTCAGGCGTGAGCTGGTCTATGAAGTTCTCTATAAGCTCCCTTTTGTTTCTCAAGTCAGGACTTGCCCCGATAGCTTTCTGTATGGTGATGCGTATCTCCTTATCGCCCGTATTGCCGTCATGCATCTGCTCTATCAGATACAGAATATAGTCGATGTTTATCTCCACCTGTTTGATTAGCTCCATCTCGAAGATAATATCATCATTCACATCCACCACATCACCCTGCCTGTCCCTCCTGTACTTCTCATACAGGTCGATATAAAGACTGTGATAATCCTGCACATCCCTTTCGGAAAGGATTTCCATGCCGGCAAACTGGTCGAACGTGGACAATATGTTTGTAGCCTTCAGTATAGCTCCATACAGACGGATGAATTTCTTTTCCGAGTCCTCACCCATAATGCGTGTTTCCAGCGGATAGTCTTCCAGCAATGTATTCACCAGTTCTCTGTAGCCCGTCTGATGCTTGCCATTCTCATCCTCATAACCGTTGTAATACTCATCGAAAGTCTTCAGCAGTACCAGTCCTCCCGCCTCCTTGTCACCGAACAGGGCAATACTCTCGTTTGTGGCATGTTCCAGATTCCGGAAACACACTATATTGCCGAACGTCTTTATGGAATTAAGAATTCTGTTCGTTCTGGAATACGCCTGCAGCAAGCCGTGCATTCTCAGGTTCTTGTCCACCCAGAGAGTGTTGAGTGTAGTAGCGTCAAATCCTGTCAGAAACATGTTCACAACTATTAGCAGGTCTATCTCCCTGTTCTTCATACGGAGCGACACATCCTTATAGTAGTTCTGGAATTTCTCGGAGCTTGTATCATAGTTGGTTGTGAACATTTCGTTATAGTCCACAATCGCACTTTCAAGAAAATCGCGCGAACTCTTATCCAGTCCGTCGGTATTTTCAGAGTTCTCATCATCAGGTATTCCGCTGAAATCCTCTTCAGCCTCATTTGCACCATAGCTGTATATGATGGCAACATTCAGTTTCCTGTCAGGCGACAGTTCCTCCATCTGACGCTTGAACTCCAGATAATACAGTTTGGCTGCCTCAATGGACGAAACGGCAAATATAGAGTTGAAACCCTGCATACGCACCTTCTGTTTCTGCTCCTTAACCTCATTCTTGCCTTTCTTCTCTCCTTCAGCCACTTCCGATATATTGGTCAGCTTATTGAAAGTAAACGACTTTCCGTTTCTTTTTGTCTTCTGTGCGAAATGCTCCAATATATAAGCCACAATATGAGTTATGCGTTCGGGAGCCATAAGCGCCTTCTCGCGGTCTATGTTCCTCACCTGCTCGTCGCGTATATCCTCCTGCTCACGCATCGTACTGATATAGTCCACACGGAAAGGTAGCACATTACCGTCGGCTATGGCATCCACAATAGTATATATGTGCAGTCTTTTGCCGAAAGCCTGGTCGGTAGTCTTCAAGTCGAACTTACCTCCCGTAGATGAGTTGTTCGGGAATATCGGCGTACCCGTAAATCCGAACAGATGATATTTCTTGAACTTCTTCACTATGGCCGTATGCATCTCGCCGAACTGGCTGCGGTGACACTCATCGAATATCATCACTATATGCTTGCCGTAAACCTCGTGCGAACGGTTCTTCGCTATGAATATAGACAGTTTCTGTATCGTAGTTATTATGATGTGCGCATCGTCATCCTCCAATTGTTTTTTCAGTACGGCCGTATTCGTATTGCTGTTTGCCGCCCCTTTCTCAAAGCGGTCATACTCCTTCATGGTCTGATAGTCAAGGTCCTTGCGGTCCACCACGAACAGCACCTTATCCACACCTTCCATCTTGCTGGCCAGACGGGCCGTCTTAAATGAAGTAAGCGTCTTGCCGCTTCCCGTGGTATGCCATACATAGCCGCCACCCTCCACCGTTCCATATTTTTTGTAGTTGGTAGACACACGCACCTGCTGCAGAATACTTTCCGTAGCCGCAATCTGATAAGGCCTCATCACGAGGAGAAGCTTTTCCGAAGTAAACACACAATATTTAGTCAGGATATTCAGCAGTGTATGTTTGGCAAAGAACGTAGCCGTAAAGTCCACCAGGTCAGGAATAATCTGATTATCCCTCCTTGCCCAGTAGCTTGTAAACTCAAAACTGTTGCTGGTCTGATTCTTTCCTTTCTGCTTAGCTTTTTTAGTCAGTTCCTGAATGTGCGACGAGCGCGTGGTATTACTGTAATACTTGGTCTGCGTACCGTTGCTTATAACGAATATCTGCACATACTCAAACAGTCCGCTTCCGGCCCAGAAACTGTCTCGGCTATATCTTCTTATCTGGTTGAATGCCTCCTTTATATCCACTCCCCTGCGTTTCAGTTCCACGTGCACGAGCGGCAGCCCGTTCACCAATATAGTAACGTCGTAGCGGTTTTCATGGTTGCCCCCTTCAGGTACATACTGGTTTATAACCTGAAGACTGTTGTTATGAATATTATCCTTGTCTATCAGATAAATGTTCTTCACCGTTCCGTCCTCGCGGGTGAGCAGCTGTATATGATCCTCCTGAACAATGGCTGTTTTCTCCACTATGCCGTTGTTCTGGTTTGCTATCTTCTCCTTGAAGAAAGCCGTCCACTCCCTGTCAGTAAAACGGCAGTCATTCAGTCTTTCCAGCTGCGCACGAAGATTCGCCACCAGTTCCTTCTCAGAAGTGATTGGAAGATAATCATACGCCTGTGTCCGGAGCTGCTCTATAAACTCCTTTTCCATTTCCGCCTCACTCTGATACTGCTTTGCCGAGCGATATCGCGGTTCATAGTCTGCTACTACTGTGCTCAGCGGATTTTCCGCTACCATTTTATATTGGTCTGACATATTCTCTTATTCCTATAACTCCATAATCTCACTTTCAGTCATCCCTGTAATCAGGCTTATCTGTTCTATTGGAAATCCTAAATCTGTGAACGGATTCACAAAGCGTCCGACTCCAAAAACCTCATCTTTCATATCCTGAAGGAGTGTAAATATAATTCATGTTTAAGTACTTTGACCGTTGGCTCGCAAGTTCCACTAATAGTTGAGCCTTGCGAAACTTCAGTAAATGCAAATATAGTCTTTTTCCTTAAATCACAGAACTTTGCACGGTATGATTTTTCGTATTGCCGCATCCGTCTCAATACATCACACCCAGCGAACGGCCAATGAACGCCCGGTGAACATGAAACGAACGCTTTTCGAATG
Organism: Bacteroides sp.; assembly: GCF_019417265.1. Lineage (GTDB taxonomy): Bacteria > Bacteroidota > Bacteroidia > Bacteroidales > Bacteroidaceae > Phocaeicola. The sequence continues at coordinate 102 of NZ_DXVR01000082.1, read as the reverse complement.
TGATTTAAATGCCATTTAAACGGTATTTAAACATCATTTTATTAACCTTTGTCTTACCCTGAAAAAAGTTGACTCATAAAACCAACATTATGAGTTCACAAA
>NZ_DXVR01000081.1:0-13509 GCF_019417265.1 Bacteroides sp. | reverse complement strand
TGCAAAGGTAATACTTTTGGGGGAATTTTTCGCAATTCAATTACTTTTGACTATACAATATTTTATGTACTTTTGTAGTAAAAAGTTGACAATTCTTCAACGAAAAAGTAAATTCAGAAATGAAGACCATTTAGTTTACATTAATAATATTGATTTTTTGCAATGGGAGGACTTTTAGCATTCAGAGTCGGAAACTTTAACACAACAGCAGAACGTGAGCAGTTTCGGTTCCTCTGTGAGCGACTCAAAGCTCATTATGAGGATTCGAATGAATTCTGTGTATTTGCAGGCAACTATAATATTAGATGTGAGTTAGATGCCCTCTTTATAAAGAAGAACGCTATTATTTCTATAGAATTCAAAAATTATGGAGGTAATGTTATTGCCAATGAAAATGGAGAATGGACATGCAATGGTAAAATTATTAAGGGAGGTTCGAGAAAGACTGTTCTTCAACAAGCTAAGATAAATCATTCCACGGTAAAGAAAGAACTTAAAGTCTTAGATGTTGAAAAGAACCTAATCAAGGACGTACCACACCTTATTATTTTTCATCAACCAATAGAGTTGGAGAACAATTTAAGTGCCGCCAACAGGTCTTGGCTTCACATTACTGATAGCGAACATTTCATTGAAAAGTTGGATGACATCACTTGTCCTCACACCGACCTTGACCAACTCGGAATCGTAAAACTTGCGGAAACTCTCAACCTAAATCCCTTCTACCTGACGGAATTTAGCAATGCTACTTATGATAAACCAACAGAGCCAATTGAGAAAATAGAGTCGTTCGAAGATATAAAGAAGTACGTGCCCCACACTGAAGAGAAAAAACAAAAGGAAAAAGAGGTAATGTTAAACTTTGATTCTTTTGTTGTCGAGAACGAAAATAGTATTGCACTCTCGAATTTTGTGAAGAGGATAGTAAAATTATCACTCAAGCTCAACAATTTTACTATTAAGGTGCTTGACAGCACAAGGGCATCTTCATCTTTTGCAGCACACGGAATAAGGTTAACTCAAGAATATGTTGTGACAATAAATGCAGATGGCATCGGTGAACATTGTGCAAAACTCGCAAAGTTCATTAATCATGCTGTTAAGGCCATTTCACCTTCTACAATCTTTTGGGAAGAAGGCGAGAGAATTACAACCGAAGGTGACAATTCATCTGGTGTTGTCAAAGAACATCAATCAAAAGAACTGTCAAATACTAATTCGAACGTTTGTTTCCGAAAATCAAAGACGATTCTGCCACATTGGCTTGACAAAAAGATTTTCAATGACCATCAAGCTATTTATGCTCCAGAGCATGAGCGTTATGAGTATAATCTTGATCTCAACGAAGAAGAACTTAAAGTCTATCTTGGTACTTACTTCCCTCGCAGTTATGCAGAGATGTTTTGTATAGCAGATAATCTTTTGCAGAATAAATGTCTGAAGAAAACGTTGGAACAAGATGAGATTAGTGTATTGGATTACGGTTGCGGTACGGGTGGGGAAATTCTAGGCTTGATTACAGCAATTGGAAGACATTTACCTCATACAAAGATAAGCATCACAGCAATAGATGGCAATGATGGTGCTTTAGAGATACTCAAGGATTTAATAGAGTGTAACCCTAATAAAAATATACAAGTCGAACTAAGTATATTTAGCCAAACGTTAGGCACTATTGAAGACGTGGAAAAACTTGCATTCGGAAAGAACGATTATCATTTTATCCTCTGTGACAAGATGGTTTGTGAGTTAATTTCTAAAGAAGTCCTACCAACAAATGCATACGCAATAATGGCAAAGAAACTCACGGCTTTTCTTCATGAAAACGGTTTGCTTATAATACTTGATGTAACAACTAAAGACGAGCATTCAGGATACTTCTATCCTCAATTGATGAATAATGCAATAAATGACTATGTCCGTAAAAACAGAACCATTGAGACGCTTTTACCATTGTCGTGTGCTTGTCATAATGGATGTAGAGACTTTTGCTTTATGCAACAAACATTCAGCGTAAGTCATTCTCACAAATCAAATGACGAAAGCAGGGTGTGTTATCGAGTGCTGTGTAAGAAACCGCTTAAGACAGCTATCATGCAAGGGATGGAAACAGCAAACCTTATCCACGTCATACACTCCACCAAATACAAGCAAAATGATAATTTGGCAATTTGCTGCCATTCAAAAAACAATGAAATAATAATTGATAGTTTTAACATAAATCTATAAATCTAATCATGGCTAAAAGAAGTTTTTACGTTAAAGATTCCGAACTTGATGATTACCAGGTAAAGGTGATTAACAAGAAAACGGATAACTCCTACATTGTTAAGGGTTGTGCAGGTAGCGGAAAGTCCATTCTTGCCTTGTGGAAGGCAAAACAGATACAAGATGAGCATAAGGGTACCTATCTTTACATAGTGTTCACTAAAGCACTAATGCAATATATGGCCGATGGCATTTCACAGGTAGGTATTCCACAACGAAATGTTGATTATCATTGGCATTGGCAGAATAGAGCTGGATGTCCAAGTGCAGATTATATTATTGTGGATGAAGCACAAGATTTTTCCAAAGAGGATATAGAACTATTCCGTTCTAAGGCAAAAAAAGCATTATTGTTGTATGGTGATTCGGCTCAACAACTTTATACTTTTATTAAAGATAAGCAAACTGTTTCAATGGAGGATATACAGTATTTTACTAAGTTCCCTGTCGAACAGCTTGTGTTCAATCATCGATTACCCAAAAAGATAGCCCGTCTTGCACAGTATCTAAATTCCGAAAGTGACGAACTTGAAGAACGTTGTACTGAAGAGGGTGTTGAAAAACCAAAGATTATCAAGTACAATAACATTACTGAACAGTATGATGCCATCATTTCGCTTATTCAAAACAAAAACATGGAGGATGTCGGCATCCTATTTAGACACAATGATGAAGTAAAGCGTGCATATGAATATTTCAAGAATCATGGTGTAAACGTTGAAGCCAAGTATGGACAGTTTATGGATCTAGATTTTTCTTCAGACAATCCAAAGATGATGACCTACCATAGTTCTAAAGGACTTCAATTTGAACATGTTTTCATTCCTGAATGTACTGTTGAAGACGATGCAAACCGAAATCCACTATATGTGGCCGTAACAAGAACCTATCGAGCTTTGTATATAATGCACTCAGGCAATCTTTCTAGTTTTTTTGATGATGTACCTACTTCGCTTTATGATACAAGTCTTACAAGTGGTCCCAAATTAACACTATGAGTTTTGTCAACTCCTAAAAAAAAGGATAATTATGAAATTATACATACCAACCTGTACTCTGAATCTCAATAACATATTGTCTTCAGAGTCAACTTCGCCCTTAGGATTTTACGCAAGACGCGGATTTGGTAACAAACGCTTCTATCCTGTCTGCGCGAATGACAAAGAGCAAGTAATTATATTGTACAGTAAATATCCAAGGTTCGAGATTGAAGAAAATGACCTAGAGAACTATCCTATGGTTATTGAGATAGAAACTGATGACTATAAAGATGGATTCTTTGAGAAGGCTAAGGAACATAACGGAGTAGAGACCTATCTCTGCTATCATACCATCAACCTTAACCCTTTTCATTGTCGTATCTATTTTAATAGTTATCAGGAGCGTCAAGGTGTATTGTCAAAGGCGGAACAAAGTCTGGAGAATAAGTTCTATAAGCTTTATGATCCTAACATAGGTGTTAAACCCAAAGAGAAAAAAACTTTTTTTGGCGCTGCCAAAGATTTATTTACTCAATCTGAAAAAGATGATTTCTTATGGAATCCTTCATATGTAAATTTCAAGATCAAGAATGAACCTATAGATGTTAGTAGAGACGTTCTGCTAGACAGAATTAAAGGTTTCATTTATTGTTATCTAATAGGTGCTAATAGCTCAGTCAGCAACGAGGTTGGCAAATTGAAAGCTTTGTCAAGAAAACTTCGTAACACGCTTTCTGCTGTTGTAAATTCTCCTGATAAAAGGCCCACCCAGGCACAAGACGATGCTATCTTGAATGGAATCAGAGAGTTTAACGAGATCTATTCTTCAATAGATGAAGATACCATTTGGAACAAAAATTTATTAGAGTTAAAATTGTCTGACAATCCGCAAGGTCTTTCTATAAAAGACGCCAAGAATCTTTTGCACTACTGGGGTGTTTATGACGCATTCTGTAACAAACTTCCTCTTCGTAGAGTCTATGATGCAAACGAATTGTGGAGTTGTTTAGAGTATGTTTCCCCGGAGACATTTTCTCGTGTCACAGACAATATGAATAGCGCCATTTGTAAATTAGAAGCAAAAGATAATGCTCAACGTGAAAAGTATGCCATTGAGGAATTGCTGAATGTTGATGATAATCTATCTTTGCATATTTTGGACACATCTTACCAAAGTTCTTTCTATAAGAGCCTTATTTGCTCCCAATTTATGGCAGAGTACAAATCTGTAATGGAAGAAAATGGTGTAGAAGAACCTTTGGCACAGGCATATAATGGAGGTATGATTTTAAGGAACATGCTTGGAGATAAATGGGACTCAAATCCTGCATCCGCTTATGTTGGAGCATTACTTAATCATTTCCAGGAAAACTCCGCCTTTGACTTATTCGCTATTGAAAATGATGTACTTTCATCGTTTGCTGCATTCTGTCAGAAAGGCGATAACATTGATCGCTTGGTGGAGTACCTTGTACAAGTAGGATTCTGTAATTATAAGTTAGCTTATGGCATCTATGGTGCCACAAGAGGTTTTACGTCTCTGCCAAAGACATTTACGTCTGTATTGATTAATGGCAATAAGGATTATTATCAATCATTTGCAAGTAATGTTTGGCGAATGCTTAATGGAGTAGAAATAAAGGATGCAGTCTTACCTAAAGCGAGCAATAATACTTCAGTTATTGTAGAAAGTCAGTTGAGATCTAAGATTATTGAGAATCTAAATAATGTAGAGTCAAAAGATGTAAAACAGCAGAAAGTTATTGAGGCGGTAAATAAGGCTGTTGAACTTGAAAATATAGTTCAAAGTCCTAAAGCTTTTATGTATATTTTTAGTAGTTTCTCACGTATTACTACAACTAAAGCATACAAAGCTCTTGATGCTGTTAATTTTGCAGGAGATGAGAGCTCTTATACACCAGAACAATTCCGTAGTAAAATTTATTCGATTGTAGGTAAGGAAGGCTTAAAGACCCAAAAAGAAAATATTGATAAAGCTATAGAACTTGAGAGTAAAAGGCAAGATCCAGAAGCGTTCTTGAACATCCTTGACAACTTCTTGAAACCAACTGATGCTGCGTATAAGAAGATTGAGAAACTGATTTCAAGTATTAAAAATTTAAATACGACTTCGCATCCACAACCACAAGGAAATAAAGTTATTTCGCAGGGTGGTGTTGAAAAGCAAAACCTGAAACCAATACATCCAACATCATCTAAATTTGTAGAGGATGCAAATGTTAACTATTTTATCCTTTCAAGAGACTACCTACCTATAAAAATGCGAGAAACGCTTTCCAGGAAGGTAATAACATTTCAAAAAGGTTATGCTCCTGGTGGTAAATACTATTCTAATCCATTGGATAAACCTATTGATAATAGATCAACCATTGATCATTTTAAGCATTGGTGTTTTTATGATAAAGGTGGTTATCCTCCTATCGTAGAGGGAACTTATGAGAATAAACAGTACTTTGAGCAGTTAATACAAGATTTATTTAATCGTTATGCCAACAGGTAAAATTATTATCACGAACGATACAGGTGAACAAGTAGAAGCTACAGCTCCTGTCATTGTCTCTGCAAGTCGTTCAACCGATATTCCTGCCTTTTATGCCAAGTGGTTCTTCAACCGCTTGGCTAAAGGGTATTGTGCTTGGTATAATCCGTTCAACCAGCAGAGAATGTATATTTCGTTCAAGAACTGCAAGGTGGTGATTTTCTGGACAAAGAACCCAAAGCCGATCCTCCCATACCTTCATGAGCTTGACGAAAGAGAAATACACTACTATTTTCAGGTTACACTCAACGATTATGTAAAAGAAGGTTTTGAGCCTAATGTTTCGTCTGTCGAAAACAGAGTTGAGACATTCAAGAAACTTTCTGATATGATTGGTAAGGAGAAAGTTATCTGGCGTTTTGATCCTTTAATAATTACGCCAAACATTGCTCCTCGTGACCTCTTGACGCGCATTTGGCACATTGGAAATAAACTGAAAGGTTACACAAATAAGCTTGTATTCAGTTTCATTGATGTAAAAGCATATCGCAAGGTTCAAAACAATCTTGTTAAGGAAAGTATGCTCTTCACAAAGGAGAATGTGGAGAATGCCGAAGCCAACCTTGCTCAACGAATAGAAATTGTAGAAGGTCTTCAAAAGATTCGTGAAGCTTGGCACAAAGATGGTTGGGATGTTGAAATCGCCACTTGTGCAGAAGATATTGACCTCGAAAAATACGGAATAGAACACAATCGTTGCATTGATGGCGAGTTGATGAAACGCATTTTTGCTGACGATAAGGAACTTGTCTATTATCTACATACATTAAAATTACCAGAAAAAGACTTGTTTGGTAATTTGCCACCAATACCAGAGAAGGTGCGTAATGTAAAGGATACAGGGCAACGTAAGGTATGTGGATGTATGGTCAGCAAAGACATCGGCATGTATAATACTTGTCGTCATTTCTGTGTCTACTGCTATGCCAATACAAGTAAAGAATGCGTCATCCGAAATACTGAAAAACATAATGATGAAAGTGAAAGTATAATTGGGTAATTATGCAAGAGTCAGAACTACAATAATATCTCCTTCGCAACTATCCACAAGAGAATGCTCGTTGCGAATGGAAGGAATTCAAGAATTTGAAGAACCCGTTCTGTGAGGATGAGAAAAACGATGTCATCTCATATGTATCGGCTATTGCCAATATGGAAGGAGGGGATTTAGTGTTAGGGGTACATGACAGTTCTTGGGAAATTGTCGGACAGACACATACGATTACGACAAACGGAATGTCTTTTCCTAATTTTGGTTGACTGTTATAATGTTCATTTCTTATTCATTTGACGTTCATTATGCGTTCACTAAAATCGGCAAAAAAAATCAAATCTTGCATTTAAATGGTATTTAAACATCATTTAAATGCCATTTAAATTTAATGTAAACCTTAAATTCTCAAGATTTTTACTACTTTTGTTGTGATAAAACATATAACACAGAATGAGTAAAAGTATAGAAAGCAACAAACAGTTTATGATAGGCAACGGACTCCTGGCTTTCGGAGTATTCTTCATCGTATGCCTGTTCCTTTATCTCGGTTTCCGCTCGCAAAAGAAAACAGGCGAAGAACAGACTTATAAAGACATCTACGAAGTCTGTCTGACAAAATCATTTGCAGGCGATTCGCTGAACATATACATCAACGACAGTCTGATAATGGCACGCACGATGAGTAATGCAGACATCACATTCCAGATAAACAGATTTGCAGAAGATAATGCACTGATGGTGGTAGATGCGAAGACTGACATAATGACTCCTTTCAATCTTAGCAAAGAGGGAGGAAAAGTAACTGTAGAAAAGAAAAACGGACAGATATTCTTTCTGTATGAAGGCTACGAACAATCTAAATAATTTATTGATATGAAAGACTTCTTAAAAATGACTTTTGCCTCAATCATCGGAATGGTGATTGCCGGTTTCATATTGCTCATAATGGGTATATCGGTAATAGGCGGCATGGTGGCAACTACTGAAGTGCCAACTGTAGTGAAAGAAAATTCTGTTTTTGTGCTCGACCTTAAAGGCAGCGTAGTGGAAAGATATGAAGAGAATCCATTCGAACAGCTGATGGGTGAAGAAATATCTACAAGAGGACTTGAAGACATCCTGGCATCGATAGAGAAAGCTAAAAATGACCCTAAGATTAAAGGTATGCTTATCAATGCCGAAGCTTTCGTTTGTTCTACAGCATCGCTTCAGGACATCAGAACTGCAATAGCCGACTTTAAGGAATCAGGAAAGTTTGTTGTGGCTTACTCAGGTGCTTATACTCAAGGCGCATACTATGTTTCTACCGTAGCCGACAAGGTTTTCCTTAATCCTTCGGGAAGTATTTCATGGCACGGACTGTCTGCACAGACTATGTTCCTGAAAGACTTGCTTGCCAAGGTGGGTGTAAAAATGCAGATATTCAGAGTAGGTACATACAAATCAGCCGTAGAACCGTTCATCGCTACAGAAATGAGCCCTGCCAACAGAGAACAGACTCTTGCTTTCACTCAGTCTATCTGGAATGAAATAGTAAGCGAAGTATCGGAATCAAGAAACATCTCAGTTGAGAAGCTGAATGAGATGGCTGATAAATGTATGGATTTCCAGCCTGCTGAAGCATACGTGGAAAACGGGCTGGCAGACCAGCTGATGTATAAGGATGAGGTATTGTCGTATCTGAAGAAACTGACAAATATCAGCGAGAAATCTACTCTGAACACTTTGATTCTGGACGACATGAAGAATCTTGCAGTGCCTTCAACAGTGAAGAGCCGCGACGTGATAGCTGTATATTATGCATTCGGAGAGATAGACAATGCAGCGGATCCATATAATGAAGGTATCGTATCTGAAAAAGTTACCAAACATCTGCGTGACCTGAGAAATGACGACAATGTTAAGGCCGTAGTTCTCAGAGTAAACTCTCCGGGTGGTAGCGCATACGGTTCTGAACAGATTTGGCGCGAAGTATCACTGCTGAAAGAAAAGAAACCGGTAGTAGTTTCTATGGGTGACTATGCAGCTTCAGGCGGTTACTATATCTCTTGTGCTGCCGACTGGATTGTGGCTCAGCCAACTACTCTTACTGGTTCTATCGGTATCTTCGGAATGATTCCTGACGCATCGGAACTTATCACAAAGAAACTTGAAGTTAAGATAGACGGTGTAAAGACCAACAAGCTGGCTGATATGGGAGACATGAGCCGTCCGTTCAACGCAGAAGAAGGTGCGCTGATACAGGGCATGGTGAACAGCGGTTATGAACTCTTCACCAAGAGATGTGCAGAAGGCAGAAATATGCCTATCGACAGTCTGAAGATGATTGCAGAAGGCCGTGTATGGTCTGGCGAAATGGCTAAGGAACTGAAACTTGTTGATGAGTTGGGAAATCTGGAATGTGCTATCAAGAAGGCTTCTGAACTCTGCGGTATAAGAGATTACAAGGTAGCTTCTTATCCTAAGAAAGTGGATTTCATCACAAGCCTCATCAGCAACGCCAAGCCTGAAAGATATATCAGCAGCAAGCTGGAAGACTCGTTCGGAGAATTCTACAACGGATTCATGATGATAAAGAACCTTGACAAGGCTGACCGCATACAGGCAAGAATGCCTTTCGAGATATCTATAAACTAAAATGTATAATAGTTCCAACCACACGAAAATGAAAAAAGAGAAACCTCGCATATACATTCCTCTGCTTCCATTCTCGGCTTTATACGGCATGGCTGTATGGCTGAGAAACAAGCTGTTCGACTGGGATATTCTGAAATCAAGGAGTTTCCCTATACCGGTGATATGCGTAGGTAATATCACAGTGGGTGGAACAGGAAAAACGCCTCACACAGAATATCTGATAAGACTGCTGAAAGATGAATTCAGTGTGTGCGTGTTGAGCCGCGGGTACAAACGTAAATCAAAAGGTTTCGTCATGGCAGAGAAAGGGAAGAGCACTATAGAGGATATAGGTGACGAACCATTCCAGATGTGGCAGAAGTTTCCGGATATCAATGTAGCCGCCGACAGTGACAGATGCAACGGTATTGACAATCTTATCGTCAAGGCAGGCAACCGTGATAAGAAGCAGGTAATAGTGCTGGACGATGCATATCAGCACAGATATGTCAAGGCAGGGATGTACATACTGCTGATAGACTATAACAGACGTATCTGTTATGACACTCTCCTGCCCGCAGGACGACTGAGAGAACCGGCAAGCGGTAAAAGCAGGGCTGATATTATCATAGTCAGCAAATGTCCGGAGAATCTCTGTTCAGAGGAGATGGACAGACTGCGTTCCGAAATATCACCTACAGCAGAACAGGAAGTGTTCTTCACATATATGAAGTACGGAAATCTGTACCGCATATTCCGTCAGGGAAATAACGACGAAATGAAGCCTGAAGATATATCACCGGACAGACATATACTGTTGCTCACCGGAATAGCATCACCAAAGGCTATAACAGAGAAGCTTAGGCAATACACCGGGAACATAGAGTCAATGGTCTTTGCCGACCATCATAACTTCAATCGGGAAGACATGGAGACCCTCAGAAACAGATTCATGTCGATGCCCGAAGGCAGAAGGATGATAATAACGACCGAGAAAGATGCAGCAAGACTTACCACTCATCCGCACCTGAACGAAGAACTGAAACCATATATCTACGCTCTGCCTGTGGAAGTAAGCTTCCTGAACAACGAAACAATAAAGTTCAACAAAAAAACAACCGAGTATGTTAGAAAAAATTCAAGAAACAGCAGCATTCCTGAAAGCAAGGATGCAGACAAATCCTGAGACAGCAATTATACTGGGCACAGGACTGGGCAGCTTGGTACACGACATTACCGACAAGTATGAAATACCTTATTCAGAGATACCGAATTTCCCCGTATCGACAGTAGAAGGACACAGCGGCAAGCTAATCTTCGGAAAACTTGGAGGTAAGGACATCCTCGCAATGCAAGGACGTTTCCACTACTACGAAGGTTACTCGATGAAGGAAGTGACATTCCCTGTCAGAGTCATGAGAGAACTCGGCATAAAGACACTTTTCGTATCGAATGCGGCAGGTGGAACTAATCCTGATTTCGAAATAGGTGACCTGATGGTTATTACGGACCATATAAACTTCTTCCCGGACAATCCATTAAGAGGCAAGAATATAGACTACGGTCCTCGATTCCCGGACATGAGCGAGGCTTATTCGCACGAACTTATTGAAAAGGCATTCGAAATTGCAGCTGAAAAAGGTATCAAACTTCAGAAGGGTGTATATATCGGTACTCAGGGACCTACTTTCGAAACTCCTGCCGAATATAAGATGTTCAGAATATTGGGAGCTGACGCTGTAGGTATGTCTACAGTACCGGAAGTGATTGTGGCAAACCATTGCGGAATCAGAGTATTCGGTGTATCGGTTATCACCGACCTGGGAGTGGAAGGCAAGATAGTGGAAGTATCGCACGAAGAAGTACAAAAGGCTGCCGATGCCGCTCAACCACGGATGACAAGCATAATGAAAGAACTTATAAACAGAGTATAAACAATTATATAATCATGCACGAAGGAAACAGAACAGAAATTTCCACTTTGGGAGAATTCGGACTGATAAAACATCTGACCGACAATATAAAGTTAGTAAACAACGAAACAAAATACGGTATCGGTGATGATGCTGCCGTGTTGGAATATAGCGACCGTCAGGTACTCGTCACTACAGACCTGCTGATGGAAGGTGTACATTTCGATTTGGTATATACACCGCTGAAACATCTGGGCTATAAGTCGGCAATGGTAAACTTCTCCGACATATACGCAATGAACGGAACACCGAAGCAGATAACAGTATCACTTGCCGTATCAAAAAGATTCTGTATTGAAGACCTGGAAGATTTCTACGAAGGATTGAAACTGGCATGCCAGCTGCATAATGTTGACATAGTGGGCGGCGATACCACTTCATCTGTAACAGGACTTGCCATCTCTATCACATGTATAGGCGAAGCAAGAAAAGAAGATGTGGTTTACCGCAACGGTGCCAAGGAAACTGACCTTATCTGTGTGACAGGTGACCTTGGAGCTTCATATATGGGACTTCAGCTTATGGAACGCGAAAAGGCTGTGTTCAACGGAAGCAAAGATGTGCAACCAGACTTTGCAGGAAAAGAATATCTACTGGAAAGATTCCTTAAACCGGAAGCAAGAAAAGATATCATTGAGGAACTGGCAAAAGCCGGTATCAAACCTACTGCAATGATGGATATCTCCGACGGACTTTCATCCGAACTAATGCATATATGCAGCCAGAGCAAATGTGGATGTCGCGTTTACGAAGAACGTATTCCAATAGATTATCAGACAGCGGTAATGGCAGAAGAGTTCAATATGAACCTCAGCACTTGTGCACTGAACGGAGGAGAAGACTACGAACTTCTTTTCACTGTGCCATTGACAATGCACGAAGCTGTTTCACAGATTAAGGATGTGAAAGTGATTGGTCACATCACAAAAGAGGAATTAGGCTGTGCACTCGTGACAAGAGACGGCAACGAACTGGAGCTTAAAGCTCAGGGATGGAATCCTTTGAAATAATAGACATAATAGTTTAGACTGATTTAAATGTCAGCAATGCTTGTAAAGGAGTGTTGCTGACATTTTTTTATTTTTTTTCGTTGGGGCATAGGGGTTTTCATATAATCCTGCGTTATGTCAGTGAAAGAAACAAAGAAATAAACAAAAATTGAATATTAACTTACTAAACTATTTGAATTATGAAACTGAAATTTTTAGCATTGTCTTTATTAATGGTAGCAGGTGTAAACATGGTTAATGCACAGAACTCAACAAAGGATTTTGTATCGGAAGACAGAAAACATGACATCCGCCTGTCAGTGAGCGACGGACTAACACAAGGAATATCAGACATCTTGGGAATGGGTATCGGCGATGCAATATTAGGAACAAAACGTTCTGACAGTAAAACAAGTCTTACCTACGGATTCGGATACAGATACAGAATCAATAGATTCAGAGTTGGTGCAGACCTCGGATTCGGAATGTCAAGCAGCAAACTGGCACTTGCAGGAGAATAATCTCCTTCTATAAAAGAAAAAGATTTGAGATTCCTCGTTCTTCCTACAGCTGAGTTCGTTTACTTCAAGCGTAGATTAGTTGAACTTTATGGTTCTGCAGCAGCCGGTGTAAACTTGTCAAGACACACAGAAACCGCATTGACTAAAAATGCAACAGCAGGAAAATCAAGCTTCAGCACAGATTTCGCATACCAGGTAAACCCTATAGCACTTAGAGTGGGCAATAACCGTGTAGGCGGTTTCGTGGAAGCCGGTCTTGGAACTAAAGGCTTCGTCACAGCAGGTGTAAGCTTCAAATTCTAAACAACACAATATCTGAACAGCTTAACTAAACTTTTCACAAAAACTCTACTAACACTTTCTAACTTGAAGAATAAGGGTGTGCCAGACGGTACATCCTTATTTGATTTACAGACTTCTCAATAAACTATATTTTCCGAATTAAATAACTGTCAATCTACTTTTTCATAATCAGAAAGTAGTTTTTTAAAATTTTTCTTCAAAAAGATTTTGTAGTATAAAAAAAATGCGTACCTTTGCAACCGCAAACGAGAAACAACGGTGCCATAGCTCAGTTGGTAGAGCAAAGGACTGAAAATCCTTGTGTC
>NZ_DXVR01000080.1:0-14052 GCF_019417265.1 Bacteroides sp. | reverse complement strand
CAAAACTAAGAAGAACTTTCAGAGGGGGAAATACGGGGTTTGCTGAATGCTTACGCTCAGACAGTGACAGGTGCCGTAGCCGGAAAGTCATCGAACGCTACTGTCAGCACACTGAACACAGTGTTATCACAGTATGACGGTCTGATGCTCGGGTTCGAGATGAAGAAGCAGTAATCTGCATCAAATAGAAAAATATTAGAGGGGCGAAATCGGGTTGTTCCGGTTTCGCCCCTCTAATTTCTGTCCTGTGATTGTTATTTCGCATATTTTTTTATCAGTTCCTCGGCTACTGTATCGCCTAACTCTTTTGCCTTGTTCAGGTTCTCAAGTCCCTTTTTCTTGTCCTTACCCTTCACCTGACAGTAACCGAGCATACGGTATGCATCGGCACTCTTAGGGTCGAGTGAGATAGCTTTTTCCAATGCTGCTATGGCTTCGTCTGTCTGATTCAGGCGGATATGTACGCCACCTTTTTCAGTCAAGTATGCTGCATTCTTCGGTTCGAGTTCAACAGCTTTGTTTATGTCGTTGATGGCCTGCTGATACATTCGGCATTGCATTTCTGCCTGCTGGCGTATTACATAAAACTCTGCCGAAACCTGTCCCAACATTGCATCGTAGAAAGCATTATAGTCCAAAACTGCCTCGCGGTACATCTTGGCATCCGATTTGATGCGCGCTCTTTCAAACAGATATGGAGCTGCATCTTTTCCATACGGTGCGTTGTAGCGTGCCACTGCGCTGTCCATCAGGGCTATAACTTCTTTCTTGTCTGTACCTTCCACTAATTCCTTAGCCTTGGCTGCCGAATAGAATGCTGCTGCCGATGCGAGGGGAGTCTTGCATACATTTTCGTAGGCTGTAGCGGCATTGCTGTAATCCTTCATTGCGAAATAGATATCTCCCTGTATCTGGTAGTACAGCCCTTCGCCTGCTTCAGATAAAGCCTGATTGATTTCGTCCAAAGCTCTGTTCAGAGTCCAATCGGCTTTCTCCAATTTCTTCGCATTGCTTATACTGTAGTTGTATATCAGTTTTGCAATTCCGTAATGTGCTTCGGCTTTGTTTTCTGCTACCTCCACAGTCTTTTTCAGGTCATCTTCTACCGCATTTATATGTTCTTCGGAGTTCTTCCCCATATAATATGTGGCACGGCGAAGATAACCCTCCATGTTCTTGGGGTACATATTTATAAAGTCGTTCAGTATAGAAAGATACTCTTCGTCTTCAAGCTGTGACGACATCATATAGAGGAAAACCAATGCCTGTGACTCGTCTTCGGGAAGTCCTTTCTTTATCTTGATTGATTTCAGTGTGGCGTCGCTGCCTGAAAGAGCATTGATAGACAGACTTTTGGCGTAGTTGATGCCAAGAGCGTAACTCTTCTCGTCCTCAGAACCGGAGTTTCTCTGAATAAGACCTATCACTTCGCCGTTTTCGTTCATCAGCGGACAGTTTACGTCTTTCACTCCCGTTTTCATAGAGAGGGTATAGTAGAACGAATTCTTTCCTATGGAATCAATCTTCTGTATTGTTCCTGCTGTTCCCTTAACGGAGCTCTGTGTGGAATATGGCATTACATATACCTTGTCGTTTTCTTTTCCGGGAGTAGCTGCTGTAGCAAGGGATTCCTGCTTCTTTGTGGTTTCTGTCTTGAAACGCACTACATCGTACATGTCGTTTGCTCCCAAGATAAGAGTTACAGGCAGTTCCTTTCCGTCGGCTGTGACAACTACCGCTCTGTGAGCGCCTTTGAACAGACTGTAGTCTGAAACTCCGGTACCTTCGGAGTCAATGTAAAATCCGTTTCCTGTGTTCAGTATCTTGTTGTCTGCATTGTATGTGATGACCGAGAAAACAGCTTTTTTAGCTTTCTTGGCCCATTTCGGCAATTCCTGCGCCCACAAGCCGTTGATGCTTAAGGCGCAGAGTGTTATGAATATTGTTTTCCTCATGATATTGTCAGGTATTATTATTCTTCAGTAGAGAAACCACGCTGTTTGATGGCTTCGTATATCAGGATTCCTGCTGCTACGGATACGTTGAGTGATTCTATTGTACCGAACAGAGGTATCTTAATCCATTCGTCGCAGAGGGCAAGATGTTCGTAAGGCACACCTGTATCTTCTGCTCCCATTATTATACATGTAGGTTTTGTGTAGTCACCTTTAGTGTAGTCATAATCACCTTTTTCTGTGGCCGCCACAATGCTGAAACCGCTGTCCTTCAGGAATTTGATAGTGTTTGTGATATTGCTCTCGCGGCAAACAGGTATGGTGTGGAGTGCTCCGGCAGAAGTCTTAATGGCATCTGCATTTACGCTGACACTGTTCTTTGAAGGTATGATGATGGCATCTACACCTGCACACTCGCAAGTACGTGCTATCGCACCGAAGTTACGGACATCAGTCAGTCCGTCAAGGAGTATTATCAGCGGGTTCTTGCCCTGTTCGAACAGGAACGGTACGATGTCCTCAGTTCTCTGGTATGTGATAGGAGAGATAAAAGCTACTACTCCCTGATGGTTCTTGCGGGTGATTTTATTTATTCTCTCTACCGGAACACGCTGTACAGGTATCTGAGTATCTTTCAATGCAGCGAAAAGTTCTTTCGACAGGTCGCTCTGGATATCTTTCTTCACCAGGACTTTGTCAATTTCTTTTCCTGCCTGTATTGCTTCAATCACGGCTCTTACACCGAATATCATTTCATTTTTTTCTATCATATCTGTTTTCTATATTTTTATTTGTAATGAATTAAAGTCCGAGCAAGGATCTTGCATTGTTTCTTGCAGCCTCAGTCATGGTAGAACCGCTCAGCATATTGGCTATTTCGTCTATGCGCTCCTCGTCTGTGAGGCGTATGATGTGGCTGTTTGTTCCGGTTTCTGTGTCTTCCTTATACACCTTGTAGTGGGCATTACCCCTTGCCGCTATCTGTGGCAGGTGTGTGATGCTCAGAACCTGTCTGTTCTGTCGTCCCATGTCCTGCATTATCAGAGCCATCTTCTCAGCAATCGAGCCGGAAACACCTGTATCTATTTCGTCGAAGATTATTGTAGGGAGTTTCACAGCTCCTGCTATCATGGCTTTCAACGAAAGCATCACTCTGGCTATTTCACCGCCCGAAGCTATTGAAGCCACGTTCTGCAATGTTCCGTTCTTGTTGGCAGAGAACAGGAAGTTTACGGCATCCAGACCGTTTATGTCAGGTTCCTTCTTTCTGCAAATCTCTACTGCAAACTTCACGTTCGGCATTCCAAGCGGTATGAGCAGAGATTCCATTTGCGACTGGATTTTACCGGCACTCTCTGTACGCAATGCAGTAAGGATTTCTGCTTTACGGAGCACACTGTCATACAGTTTCCGCTTTTTGGTTTCCAATTCTGAGATACGTTCGTCCGACGATGTTATCATATCGAGCTGCTGTCTGTAGTTCTCCGCTATCTCGATAAGTTCCGCATCAGTCTTTACGTGGTGCTTCTGCATCATCGAGTATATCATATTAAGACGAGAATTGACGAAATCAAGTCTTGAAGGATTGAACTCTACGGATTCCTGAGCGTCATCCATATCGTGAGAGATATCTTTTATCTCTATGTAGCAGCTTTCAAGCCTTTCTTTCCACTCGTTGGCTTTTGCAAAGACCTTGCAAACCGTTTGCAAAGTGTTTATGCTGTCTTTAATCAGTGTCAGACATCCGCCTTCGTCACCGCCTGTGTTCTGTGCCGAGCGGTAAAGTCCGGCCTTGATATCCTCGGCATGAGAGAGCGTTTCTGCCTCCTGCTCGAGTTCGGCCACTTCGCCTTCTTTCAGTTCAGCCTCATCAAGCTGTTGGAGTTGGAAGCGGATATAATCCTCTTCCTTTCGTGTTTCTTCGGCTTGTCTGATACATTCATCCAGTTCACGGCTCACCTTCCTGTATTCATTGTATTCATTCTGATAATCAGTCTGCTCCTTTATGTCCTGTGCAAGGATATCGAGAATGTTGAGCTGAAATCCTTCCTTGTTTATCAGCAGGTTCTGGTGCTGGCTGTGAACGTCAATCAGCTTTTCTCCAAGCACTTTCATCTGCGACAGTGAGGCAGGAGTGTCATTGATGAAAGCCCTGCTCTTACCGTTGATGTTTACTTCGCGGCGGATAATGCATTCCTCGCTGTCGTACTCTATATCGTTAGCCTTGAAGAATTCCTCCATACCATATGATGCTATGCTGAACTTGGCTTCCACGATACATTTAGTAGCTCCGTTTCGAATAGCCTTCACGTCCGCCCTCTGTCCGAGCAGCAGACCGATAGCACCGAGGATGATTGATTTTCCGGCTCCCGTTTCTCCGGTGATTACGGAGAAACCCGGTTCGAATGCAATGTCCAGTTTATCTATAAGTGCGTAGTTCTGGATGAATATAGACTGTAGCATATTTATAATATTTCTGCCAAATGATTAATGATGTCTGTGGCCACTTCTTTCTTGTTCTTTAGTGGAAATTCAATGACATTCTCTTTGTCGATAATAGTTATCTTGTTGGTGTCGTGTCTGAAGCCGGCTCCCTTGTCGTTCAGCGAGTTGAGAACGATGAAGTCGAGATTCTTTCTTTCCAGCTTGCCTTTGGCATGTTCCACCTCATCGTTTGTTTCGAGAGCAAATCCCACCATCACCTGATTGCTTTTCTTGAGTTTTCCCAATGCGGCAGCTATGTCCTGAGTAGGTTTCAGCTTGATAATCAGGTCGTCTTTTTCGCGCTTGATTTTTTGTTCGGCTTTTGTTTCAGGAGTGAAGTCCGCTACTGCTGCACAAAGGATGGCCGCATCGCTTGAAGCGAACTCGCTTGTAGCTGCCTGATACATTTCTTCTGCACTTTCCACACTGATTGTTCTGATGTTCGGATGTTTTGCAGTAATGCTTACAGGTCCGCTGATTAGAGCAACTTCGGCACCTCTCTCAGCACAGCATTCAGCCAGTGCATAACCCATTTTGCCTGAAGAATAGTTACCGATAAATCTCACAGGGTCTATCTTCTCATAAGTAGGACCGGCGGTAATCATTACCTTCTTTCCTGCGAGGTCGGACTTCTTTGCGAAGAAATCCTCCAGGACGGCAACGATGTTTTCCGGTTCTTCCATTCTTCCTTTACCTACAAGATGGCTTGCCAGTTCGCCTTCGCCCGGCTCGATGATAATGTTTCCGTATGACCTGAGTGTGTCAAGATTTTTTTGTGTAGAAGGATGGGCAAACATATCAAGGTCCATTGCAGGAGCTACGAAAACAGGTGCTTTCATCGACAGGTATGTAGTGATAAGCATATTGTCGGCAATGCCGTTTGCCATTTTCCCTATAGTAGCTGCAGTGGCCGGAGCTATCAGCATTGCGTCTGCCCACAGACCTAGGTCAACGTGGCTGTGCCATGTTCCGTCCCTGCGAGCGAAGAACTCGCTGATGACAGGCTTGCTGGTTATGGTGGACAGTGTAAGCGGAGTGATAAACTCTTTCCCTGCAGGAGTTATAACGATTTGCACTTCGGCACCCTTCTTTATCAAGGCTCTGGCAAGTACTGCCGCCTTGTATGCAGCAATACTTCCAGTGATGCCAAGTACTATTTTTTTACCTTTCATCATAGATGTCTCATTTTAACATTCCGGTTTCTCTCAGTCTGATTTTTGTAAGCACGTTCTTTGTGTTCAGCGCGAAATCACCGTTCATAATCCATCCGTAA
Organism: Bacteroides sp.; assembly: GCF_019417265.1. GTDB lineage: Bacteria > Bacteroidota > Bacteroidia > Bacteroidales > Bacteroidaceae > Phocaeicola. The sequence goes on along the minus strand of NZ_DXVR01000080.1, from coordinate 8,340 downwards.
TATCCGATGTCTTTTTTCAGTACCTCAGCTACCGGCATGCCTTTGTATTTACCGAAGTTGAATACCTCCACTCCGTTGTCATCGTAAACTATTCTTCCGGCGAAATCCACGTTCTTGGAATAGCTTGAATATTCCGACAGGAAGTTGATGTCGTTCTGAAGAGTGTCCTGATACATATCCAACTGGGCTTTAAGAACCTCGTAGGTAGCTCTTGTGTCAGCCTCAGCGGTATGTGCATCTTCCAGATTCTTTCCGCAGTAGAACTTGTATGCAGCCGACAGAGTGCGTTGTTCCAACTTGTGGTAGATTACCTGTACGTCTACAAATTTTCTCTTTGTCAAGTCGAGGTCTATACCGGCTCTGAGAAATTCCTCGACGAGGACAGGAACATCAAATCTGTTGGAATTGAATCCTGCTATATCCGCACCTTCGAAATCCTTTGCAATGTTTGTGGCCACTTCCTTGAAAGTAGGACAGTCCGCCACATCCTCGTCAGTTATGCCGTGGATGGCTGTTGAAGATTCCGGAATATGCATTTCCGGATTAATTCTCATTGTTTTGCTCTCTTCATTTCCGTTAGGATAAACTTTCAGATAGCAGATTTCCACTATCCTGTCGCTTGTTATGTTTGTACCTGTAGTTTCGAGGTCGAAGAAAACTATAGGGTTTTTAAGATTCAGTTTCATTATAAAAAGATTAATCGTTAAGCATCATAGGCATGAGCAGCATCAGCAGGTCTTCGTTTTCTTCCTGTTCTTCAGGAACGATAAGTCCGGCTCTTGATGGGTCAGCCAGTTCGATAATTACATTCTGCGATGAAATGTTGTTCAGAATGTCGATAAGGAAAGACGACTTGAAACCGATGCTCATGTCTTTTCCGTCGTACTGGCAGATAAGAGTTTCTTCGGCAGAAGTCGAGAAGTCGATGTCCTGGGCTGAGATAGTCATGCTGTTTTCTTTCAGACTGAGTTTAATCAAGCTGCTTGCCTGAGAAGAGAATACAGATACACGCTTCAGTGCGCTGATGAAGATAGCGCGGTCCACTACAGCCTTATGAGGATTGTTCTGTGGAATAACAGAGTTGTAGTTAGGATAGCGTCCTTCGATAAGGCGGCAAGTCATCTGATAGTTTTCCATTGTGAACATAGCATTCTTGTCGTCGAAACAAATCTGTACGTCGCCCTGTTCCTTAGGAAGCAAGTTCTTAAGCAAGTTTGACGGCTTCTTAGCAAGGATGAATGCAGCCTTTTCGTTGCCTGTAGAAGCGAAAGACTTATTGCGCACAAGCTTGTGACCGTCTGACGAAACAAGTGTCACATCCTGCTGGCTGATATCGAAGTAGATACCGTTCATTACAGGGCGAAGTTCATCGTCGGCAGTAGCAAAGATACATCTGTTGATTCCTGTAAGCATAACGTCGGCAGCCATTGTCAGGTTTACGACTTCGCTTCCCATCTGTTTTGGCAGAGGGTACTCATCGCCGTTCTGTGCCATCATGCTGTATTTACCGTTAGGATATTTCACAGTAATCTCCATTGTCTCAGTGTTGATATTGAAGTTCAACGGCTGTTCAGGATTTTCTTTCAGAGCCTCGAGGATAGTCTTTGATGAAATGGCAAAACGTCCTTCACCTTCGTATTCGCTGACTTCGATGCTTGTAGACAGAGTAGTTTCACTATCCGAAGCTGTCATTGTGATAGTTCCGTCGTTAAGCTCTATCAGGATGCAGTCCAGGATAGGAAGAGAGTTTTTTGAATTGATAACACGGCTGATAGCCTGCAAGTGGCTGAATAATGTTGTGCTTGAAACTAAAAATCTCATGATTGATGTTATATTAAATGTTTTTTAAATTATTATTTCCTGTCAAAAGTATTAACTGCAATTAGTTAAACAATCGAATGCCAAAGTTACAAAAAAAGATTGTTCGGCTAAAGCAAATGATTGACAAAAATGACTTTCTTCGGATAAAAAATATTGTAAAAAATTAGTTCACTTCTTAGGAAAAGAGTAATTTCGTGACCTCAAATCAAATAGAAAATTATTATGGAAATAACAGGAAGAATTATTGCTGTTCTTGAACCGCGCGGTGGAGTGTCAAAATCGGGCAACAACTGGAAGGTTCAGGAGTATGTTTTGGAAACTAACGAGCAGTATCCTCGTAAGATGTGTTTTGATGTGTTTGGTGAAGATAAAATCCAGCAGTTCAATATACAGGCAGGTGAAGAACTTACAGTTTCGTTTGATATAGACGCTCGCGAATGGCAGGGCAGATGGTTTAACAGTATCAGGGCATGGAAAGTGGAAAAACCTTCTCAGAATGCAGGTATGCAGCCTCAGCCGGCTGACTATTCTTTCCCTCCGGTGTCATCGGCTCCTGTGCCTCCTGCTGACTTCTCGGCTACTGACGACAAGGATGATTTGCCATTCTGATAATTTGTGAAAGCCAGACAAAAACAGCCATATCGCATTTCGTTTTGGAACATTGCGATATGGCTGTTTTGTTTATATCTGTATTTGGGCGATTATGAATTCATGCTCAGCAGGAACTCTTCGTTGTCCTTAGTCTTTTCAAGTCTGTCTTTTACGAAGTCCATAGCTTCTACAGGATTCATGTCTGACAGATACTTGCGCAGAATCCACATTCTGTCGAGAGTAGTCTTGTCAAGCAGCAGGTCGTCGCGGCGAGTGCTTGATGCCACGATGTTCACTGCAGGGAATATACGCTTGTTGCTCAAGTTTCTGTCAAGCTGCAATTCCATGTTACCTGTACCCTTGAATTCTTCGAAGATAACTTCGTCCATCTTGGAGCCTGTGTCGATAAGGGCAGTTGCGATGATTGTGAGCGAACCGCCACCCTCGATATTACGTGCGGCACCGAAGAAACGTTTAGGCTTGTGGAGGGCGTTTGCGTCGACACCACCCGACAATACCTTACCGGATGCAGGAGATACAGTGTTATATGCACGTGCAAGGCGTGTGATAGAGTCGAGGAATATCACTACATCATGTCCGCTTTCAACCATACGTTTAGCTTTCTCGAGCACTATGCCTGCAATCTTTACGTGGCGTTCTGCCGGCTCGTCGAATGTAGAAGCAATCACTTCGGCTTTTACGCTGCGTGCCATGTCTGTCACTTCTTCCGGACGTTCGTCGATGAGAAGCATTATCATATATACTTCAGGATGGTTTTCTGCAATGGCATTTGCTATATCCTTCATAAGTATGGTCTTACCTGTCTTAGGCTGCGCTACGATGAGTGCACGCTGGCCTTTACCGATAGGAGAGAACATATCGACTACGCGGGCTGACAAATTGTCATTATAACCCTTGCAGAGCTTGAATTTCTCGTCCGGGAATAATGGAGTCAGATGGTCGAATGGAATACGGTCGCGCACTAATGCAGGGTCTGCACCGTTAATCTTGTTTACTTTTACGAGTGGGAAATATTTTTCTCCTTCTTTTGCGGGGCGGATTGTACCTTCCACTACGTCGCCTGTCTTGAGGCTGTATGCCTTGATTTGCGACTGAGATACATATATATCGTCCGGTGAAGAAAGGTAGTTGTAGTCTGATGAGCGAAGGAAACCATATCCGTCAGGCATGATTTCAAGTACGCCTGAGCCGGAGATTATGTCTTCGAAATCGTATATCTTTTCAGCAGGTTTAGCCGGTTGCTGTGGCTCCTGAGCCGGTTGTGCTGCAGCCGCTTCGGTTGTCTGTTGCTGTTTGTCAGGAGCAGGCAGTTTAATCTGCTGTACGGTCGGAAGCTGAGTATTTGGCTGTTGTGCGGCTTCGGCTTGCTGGCTATTGTTCTGCTGCTGGTTTGCAGGCTGTTGCTTGCCGTTGTTCTGTTGCTGCTTACCGTTATTCTGTTGCTGCTTACCGTTATTCTGTTGTTTGTTGTTCTGAGGCTTGTTCTGCTGCTTCTTGTTGTTTTTCTTCTGTTTCTGCTGGAACTTGTTTTCCTGCGGTTGCACTACAGGAGGCTCAACCTTGGTAGCTTCAAACTTACCAAGCAGTTCTGTCGGAATTTCGAATCTTTCTGAAGGGAGGTCTTCGATAGGAATAAAATCATCGCCGCTTTTTAGGTCGAGTGGAGGAAGTTCCATCTCATCGTCGAATACCGGTGCCGGAACTTCTTTCTTTGGTGCGGCGTTTTTGGCTTTGCCCTTGGTCTTGCTGCTTGGTTCTGCTTTTGTGACTTCTGCAGAATCCTGGGCTTTAGCCTCTTTTTCTAATGTGGATTTGTTCTTCGAACCTGGTTTTCTGCCTCTTTTAGCTTTTGGCTTTTCTTCAGTAACTGCCGGTGCTATCGGATTTTCCACAGTTTCTACCGGAGTGCTTGGAGTTTCTGCAAATTCTTTGGAAATTGTTCTTGTCTGCAGTACCGGAGTGTTGGCTTCAAGTTTTAGAGCCTTGTCTTTAGTGGCTGTATAAACTTTATCCCCCTCTTTCTTTACGCTGATTCTTGCTCTTTTTTTAGGTTGTCCGTCGTTTGCTTTCTGCGATGCGCTTTTAATAGCTTGTTCGTCAAGGATCTTGTAAACAAGTTCTTCTTTTTTCAGCGCGCTTGTTTTTTTCAGACCCAATTCTTTGGCTATTTCTTGCAGTTCGGACAGGTTTTTTTCATTTAATTGTATGATATTATACATATAAGTGTGTGTATAAATTTGTTATATTATAGAGTGTGCCGTATCCTTTATAAGTCTTTATTCCTCTTGCCTTGTCTGTGAGGATGAGATTTTGAAATAATAAGGAAGATGGAGTAAAATACTTCTTGGATATCTTACACTAAAATAATTTGCTGATTTTTATATTGTTGGAATTTTTGTGGCAAATGCCGTAACTGATTACAGACTTTTGCTTTACAGAGTACAAAAATACATATTTTTTGTCATCCTCGCAATTATTTTGCCTGTTTTTTGCCTTTGGATTGCATAAAATCGGGATTTTGTACTAATTTAGCACTCCCAAATTGAATATTAATATACGGAAATTTATGAAAAAGGTAATTTTTACAGAAAAGGCACCGGCTGCTATCGGTCCTTATAGCCAGGCTGTCGAAGCCAACGGTATGGTTTTTATGTCAGGACAGATTCCTGTAAATCCTGCAACAGGTGAGTTTGTGGAAGGTGGAATCGTGGAACAGACTACACAGGTTTTTGAAAACATAAAGAATGTATTGGCTGAGGCCGGTCTGACAACTGCAAATGTGGTGAAGACTACTGTATTCCTTGCAGATATGTCATTGTTTGCAGATATGAACGCTGTGTATGCCAAGTATTTTGACGGTGCTTTCCCTGCACGCTCTGCTGTGGCTGTGAAGGCTTTGCCAAAGGGTGCTTTGGTGGAAATCGAGTGCATCGCTGTAAGATGAAATCGGAAGGCCGAATTTAACTAAATAAAAACGCTTCGTCGTTTCAAATCGAACGACGAAGCGTTTTTGTTTAAATGACGAAGCGTTTTCGCTGTGGTATAAGCCTTCTCAGATGGAGCTGATTATTGTTTCGTTTCCGCTCTGGTCTGTATCGATTATAATCGAACTTTCTTCTTTCAGTTCGTTCTCTACTAAGAAGTCGGCCAGTTTGTCTTCAATATGGTTCTGGATGGCGCGTTTGATAGGTCGTGCGCCATATTGTACATCCTCACCCTTGCGGGCTATGAATTCTTTGGCCTTGTCGGTTATTGAAACTGAGAAGCCTAATTTCTCTATTCTTCGGAACAGTTCTTTCAGCTCTATTTCTGTTATTCTGACAAGGTCGTCAGTCGTAAGCTGTCTGAAAGGTACGATGTCGTCCAGCCTGTTGATGAATTCAGGTGCGAATGTCTTTTCAAGAGCCTTTCTGATGATACCGTTAGAGTATTCATCATCGTCTTTTCTTGTTATGGCATTGAATCCTATACCCTTGCCGAAATCCTTCAGCTGGCGGCTGCCGACGTTGGAAGTCATTATTATAACAGTATTCTTGAAATCGACTGTTCTTCCGGTGTTGTCGGTCAGACGTCCTTCGTCCATGATTTGGAGCAGGAAGTTGAATACGTCGTGGTGCGCCTTCTCTATCTCGTCAAGCAAAACGATGGAGTAGGGCTTGCGTCTTACCTTTTCTGTGAGCTGTCCGCCTTCATCATATCCCACGTATCCCGGAGGCGCGCCCACCATCCTTGAAACGGCATATTTCTCCATATATTCGCTCATGTCTATGCGGATGAGTGAATCCTTGGTGCCGAAAAGCTCTTCTGCCAATGTCTTGGCGAGATGGGTTTTTCCCACACCTGTAGGGCCGGTAAACAGGAATGTTCCTATTGGCTTGTTAGGATCCTTCAGTCCCACGCGGTTACGCTTGATGGCTTTTACGAGCTTTTCCACGGCTTCATCCTGGCCGATCACCTTCGATGAAAGGTTCTCGCGCATGGATTTCAGCTTGTTGGCTTCCGAACTTCCCACTTTCTTCAATGGTACTCCGGACATTAATGAAACCACCTCTTCGATGTTCTCTCTGTCTACTGTTTCACGGTTCTGCTTGGCCTTGTCGGTCCATTCCTGCTTCATCCTTTCCAGTTCGGCCTGAAGGGCTTTTTCCTTATCTCTCAATCCGGCTGCCATCTCGAAGTTCTGCAGTTTGATGGCTTCGTTCTTATGCTCTTTCGTTTCCTCGATAAGTCTTTCCTGTTCCTCTATCTCTTTCGGAGCGGCTACGTTCATAAGATGTATTCTTGAACCGGCCTCGTCTATTGCGTCAATGGCCTTGTCAGGGAAGAATCTGTCTGTGATATATCTGTCGGTCAGTTCGACACATGATTTTATGGCCTCGTCGGTGTATCTCACGTTGTGGAAGTCTTCGTACTGCTCCTTGATGTTCATAAGGATTTGCAGAGTTTCTTCCTTAGTGGTCGGCTCTACAGTAACCTTCTGGAATCTTCTTTCCAGAGCGCCGTCTTTCTCGATGGATTTTCTGTATTCGTCGAGTGTTGTAGCACCTATACACTGCATTTCCCCTCTTGCCAATGATGGCTTAAGGATGTTTGCGGCATCCATTGAACCGGCAGCAGAACCTGCTCCGATAATGGTGTGTATCTCGTCGATAAAGAGAATTACGTTAGGATTGCTCTTTGCCTCTTTTATTACGCCTACGATTCTTTCCTCAAACTCTCCGCGGAATTTTGTTCCTGCCACAAGCGAGGTGAGGTCGAGCATAATTATAATCTTGTCGAACAGAGTTCTCGGCACTTTCTTTTCGGCAATTCTTGTGGCCAATCCCTCTACTATGGCCGATTTACCCACTCCGGGTTCGCCTATCAGCACAGGATTGTTTTTCTTTCTTCTTGACAGAATCTGTGCTACGCGCTCTATCTCCTTTTCGCGTCCGATAACCTTGTCTAATTTGCCTTCCATGGCAGCTTTCGTAAGGTCTGTACCATATTTGTTCAGAAGGGTGAGATTGTTGTCGCCCGGTTCGTTTTTGCTCTTTGATGTCTGCGATGTGTATTCCGAACCGCCTTTCGGCGACATTCCCGATGGTCCCGGGCGTTGCATTCCGCGACGCTCTATTCCGTCGTCCTCTTCTTCGTCAAAGTTCAGTCCTGAAGAAGGGACCGGAGCATCATGTCCGGCTATCTTGTTTTTTACTTTGTCGTATGTGATATTGTTCTGCATCAATATTTGTGCAGCTTGATTTCTTTCTTCTTTCATAATTCCCAATAAAATGTGTTCAGAGCCGATTGAATCTTTGTTGTAGAGTTTGGATTCCAGAAAACAGAGTCTTAGTATCCTTGTGGAGTTCTCTCCGAAGTATAAATCTCTGATGTCTGTTTTAGGGAGGTTAAGGTTGTCTGTTTCCTTTTCCAATACATCTTCTATCTCTTTCCTGATTTTTTTCAAGTCGGCATATAAGTCTTTTAGGATTTGTGCGGCATTGCTTTCATCATTTCTGATTATGCCGAGCAGGATGTGCTCCGGCCAAATGCTTGTAGCATTCGTTCTGTAAGCTTCCTCCTTGCTGTATTTGATAACGTCTGTAGCTTCTTTTGAGTATGATATTCCGTTCATTTCGTTATTCCTAAATAAATATTTTGTGCTAACTTTTGATGCCCAAATGCTTATTCGGGGCAAATATATCTATATTTTATGTTTACAACAAATTCTGTGCCATTAATTATGTTCTGAAATATTGTCTTGTTTTGTCCGCATTTGAGTAAAAAACTTTAATCTTGAACACATTTTTGCGTAAAAAGTTTCGTATATCGTCTAAAAGTAGTACTTTAGCGTGGTTTTTCGTAAACCGAAAGAGATGTATAATTAATATTTGTTTAAATGCTAGAACAAGACAGAATTATAAAGAT